>CAYFQQ010000062.1:0-2812 GCA_964345265.1 uncultured Coxiellaceae bacterium | reverse complement strand
TGACCAATTTTAAGTGCTATTTCACGTCATACCCGCGAAGGCGGGTATCCAAAGAGCCCCAAATTAAATGGATTCTCGCATTCGCGAGAATGACAGCATCAAAATGAGAATTGCTGTTTGTCAAACTAAAATAGCATCTATGTTATTCTGGTTTCAAGGGGACATTATCATTTTTGGTGTGACAATAATTTATACACTTTTGGTAACCGACACCATGGATAGTAAGCAGATTATTGGTGAGCACCGATTTGGCGCCGAGAATTTTCTCAATTAACCATAAATTGGTATCAATATGTTCAGTGATTCGGGGAATAACATATGATGTTGTTCCGTAGGCTAGGGCAGCATATATAATTAATTGATCTGCAGTGTGGCGATCTAGAGTAGCTCCACTTTTAAGGTCTTCTATGAACATTTCAGCGACTCGATGGCCGATGAATTCAGAAGTTCTACCTAATTTGCCGGCCATATCCATTCCTATGATGCATTCGGTGTCAGTTTGGGCATATATAGTTAGTGACGCACCCCGTTGAATAGAAGTTGTATCATAAATACAATCTATATTTGCATGTAAGCCGTTTTTACCTAACACATCATTACAATTATCCGCCATACGTTTGCTTACTTCTCTTTGTTCAAGGTGTGATGACAGAGCTATGCCTTTTATTTCAGTAATTTTGCCCTGATTTTTTAAAATGAGTGGTTTAATGGTTTTTTTTACTGGATTAATTTTTAATTCAATGATTCCTCCACCTGTTGGGACATATCCAGGTTTTATAACATTTAGTTCTGCAGAAATTCTCATTTTTAAAAGAAGAGGAAGTACCACATGTTGAAGGTGATGAGCTGCAGGAGCGAAATCCTGGAATAGTCCTCCAATAATTTTTATATTTGAAACCGATGGGGCAAAACACGCTAAAGGCAAAACAGTCTGTGCTAACATAGTGGTAGAGCCTGCAGTGCCAATATCCCAAGAATAGTTTCCTGCTTTGATTTCTTTCCCAGGCTGATAAACAATTTCCTTAGAATCTACTTCGGCACCTTCTAATTCTCCGTCCGTTATCTCACAGCATGCCGATATAGCTTTTAAATGCTGCATCCTCAATCCTGGTTTACTTCTTTTAGAACGGATATTTGTGATATGCAGATCCTGTTTTAAAAGGCTAGCCATGGCTATTGAATTGCGAACAATAGTACCGCTTCCGGATTTTTGAGAACCATCAATTTCGATCATAAGTTTCTAGCCTTATTTTTCAGCGGTAACAGGAATCGCCCTATAAATGGTGCCTTCAGGTGTGTCTTCCAGCTCAATTCCCATTGCAATCAACTGTTGACGAATTTTATCAGCTTGAGACCAATTTTTATTGCTTCGGGCAATATCGCGCTCCTTAATTAAATTTTCTATAAGTTGACTTTTATCAATATCAACGTACGAGTGTAAGAAGGTTTCTGAATCCTGTTGCAGAATACCCAACACATTGCCGAGATGCTTTAATGTTGCACCTAAGCGTGCAGCATCAGTTAGTTTATTGATATCACGAAGGCGATTGATCTCTTTTACTATATCAAACAATGCTGTTAAAGCTAACGGTGTATTGAAGTCATCATCCATGGCTTTATAAAAGCGTTGTTCAAATTTATTTTCTTCATATCGGGCTTCAGGTAAGTCACGTAATGCAATGTAAAAACGGCTTAAAGCAGCCTGCGCATTATTCAAATTTTGGTCTGAGTAATTCAGCGGACTGCGGTAATGACTTGACAATATAAAGTATCTTACAGTTTCAGAATTATATAATTTTAGTACCTCGCGTAAAGTAAAAAAATTACCTAAAGATTTAGACATCTTTTTTTGATTAACCTTAACAAATCCAACATGCATCCATGTGTTTACAAATTTGCAGCCAAATGCTGCTTCAGACTGTGCAATTTCATTTTCGTGATGAGGAAATTGCAAATCAGCTCCACCGCCATGAATATCAAAGTGTTTACCTAGGTAATGAGTAGCCATTGCTGAGCACTCAATATGCCAACCTGGTCGCCCTTCACCCCACGGCGACTCCCAGGATGGTTCATCGGGTTTTGACAATTTCCACAACACGAAGTCCAAAGGATCACGTTTAACATCAGCAACCTCAACTCGAATACCAGCTTGTAGGCCATCTAAATCTTGGTGAGCTAATTGACCATATTTTTTAAATTTAGTGACTTGATAATAAATGTCACCATTAGTCGCTGTATATGCGTAGCCTTTGTCTAGCAATGTTTGTATTATCTGTACAATTTCTGGGATATGTTGAGTAGCATGAGGCTCAACATCTGGCACAAGAACCCCTAGAGCTTTTTCGTCTTCGTGCAGGAAATTGATAAATCGTTCGGTCAATTTTTGATAATTTTCTTTATTTTCTCGAGCACGATTGATGATTTTATCATCAATGTCAGTAATATTACGGACATATTTGACCTTATATCCTAAATTTCGTAAGTATCTAACCACAACGTCAAAGATCACCAGGATTCGGGCATTACCTATATGACAATAATCATACGGCGTTAAACCACAAACGTATATTCCAACTTGATTTGGGTTAATTGGTTTAAATAGCTCTTTTTGTTTGGTGAGATTGTTATAGATTTGTATCATATATTTGAAACATTATATGATTTTATCTAGGAATTTGCATTAACTTACAATTTCAATCAGCAATTCTCATTTTGATGCTGTCATTCTCGCGAATGCGAGAATCCATTTAATTTGGGGCTCTTTGGATACCCGCCTTCGCGGGTATGACGTGAAATAGCACTTAAAATTGGT
>CAYFQQ010000061.1:0-10456 GCA_964345265.1 uncultured Coxiellaceae bacterium | reverse complement strand
TGTTGTTTCGCTTGTTATTTTTGTGAGATACAGGTCAATTTACCGTGGATTCCAGTACTCAATCACCATCCGGTGATGATAGATCAGCGAACCTGAGAACGTCTGGTGGCACAGGTATTAGTGATCTTGATACATTTATGGATGGAACTGAATGGCCTGGTATACAAAGTATTATCGACGGTTTTTTATACAATGATGGCGAACCTACTAATACAGCTACACAAGGTACGGCTGTTCAAGCTCCAAGAACAATAAATGGGTTGACTATTACGGCAACAGCAGGACAAGAAATTGGTTTAGTTTGGTCGTTCGATACTTTCGAACATAACCCAAAGGATTCTCCAACAGGAGATGATACGGCGATTTGGGCTCTTTACGAAGTAACTTATGAGAATGGTAAGCCAGTTTATCATTATATCGATTCTGGGGTACTTATATCCGTGGAACAGGGTCATGATAAAGAATATTTATATGAAAAACAAGGGCCTGGTTATACCACAGGGTGGCAGTACAGCATGCCAAATGGATCAATTATAATTCCTGAAGACGGAGAGTATGTGATTAGGGTTGCATTAGTAGATGTTGGTAATACTCACGGGCAATCAAGTCTTAATATTGATGGTGTTCTAAAAGTTGATGTGGTTCAGTTAACTGTAGAAGGAAATGTACTCACCGGTGATACGTATATTAAGCAGAATGGTACTGTACAAGTAATTCCTCATCCTGAATATGCAGATAGAGAAAGTGTGGATGGTGGTCTTGAGGTAGATGAAGTTGCTTTTGATTCTGATGAAGATGGCTTGATTGGAGATACAACAAATCCTGATTTACCAAATGAGGGACAAGAAGTTTTTCCTGTTTCTGGTCCGACAACTATAGAAGGCAAGCTTGGTGATTTAGAAATAGATACTGACGGTGAATATTCATACACGGGGAGTGCCGATGCAAAACAATATTTAGAGGATGAGGGAATAACTGTTTATGATGAGGCGTTTCAATATAAGGTAGAAGATGGTGATGGAGATGACTCGACAGCTAATTTGACGATTCGTACTCAAACGGAAGGTGTTGATTATGATTATAGTGGTGATGATGTCTATCAAGGTAGTTCATTTGCTGATACCTTTGACGCTAATGGAGGAGATGACGTACTACGCGGAAGTTATGGTGACGATACACTAGCAGGTGGTACTGGTGAAGATATACTTCACGGCGGCCCTGGATCAGATACTCTTAGTGGTGGTGCTGGTATAGATACTCATGTTTGGGAACCTGGTGATCACGGCCCAGGTGGCGGGGACTTTGATACTGATACCATCAATGATTTTGAATTGCAATTATCTAATGGGGATATTCTAAAATTCGATCAAGTCTTACAAGGCATCACCGATCCAAATGATGCTGAGGAACTTGCTGATTATTTGCATTTTAGCGCAACAACTACAGAGACTACAATATCTGTCGATATAGATGGTGGCACTGATAAGCACCTTGAGATTGTACTTGATGGTGTTGCTGCAGGTGATTGGGGTACCCCTACTTCAGATGCAGATTATATCCAGATTTTATTAGATAATAACCAACTCGAAGTGATAGATTAATGCTAATAAATTGCTGAATAGTTGCTATTCATGGAGATATTGACAAGAGCTGAAGATTGATCGGAGGGCGTTTAATATGGAAAGGAAGACAAAGAAAACTACTAAGAAAAAAATCGCTACTGAAAAAGTAGTAGCTAAGAAGAAAGGACAAGAGCAACTCCTTGAGAAACAAAAGTCACCGATTCAGAGTAAAACTGAGGACAAGCTTCGCGGAAATAGTGCCAGCGGAAAGGGTACTTGGAAATTTAGTTTTGAAAGCAAAGCTCCTTATGATCCGTTGTTAGGTTGCCTATTAGTTCTTAGCAAATTAAATAATAAACCTACTTCTGCGCAAGCATTGACTTCTGGTTTACCTTTAGTTAATCATCGTTTAACTCCTGAACTGTTTAAACGCGCGGCAGCAAGAGTTGGGCTTTCGGCACAAATAATTAATCGTCAGCTTTCCGAAATAACAAGTCAACAGTTACCAGTGGTGTTATTTTTGAATGATACTCAGGCTTGTATACTGAGTGATCTTGGAGAGGATGGAATCGCGAGAATTATTCAACCAGAAACGGGTGAAGGTTGTATAGAAATTGCACTTGAGGAATTGGCTAAAAATTATATCGGTTATGCTATTTTTGTAAAGCCAACTTATCATTTTGATGAAAGCAATGAAGAAAAGGGACGAGTGAAAACAAGACATTGGTTTTGGAATGTAATTAAACGAGCATTACCAATATATGGCGAGGTTTTAATTGCCTCTTTTTTGATCAACGTTTTTACCATAGCTTCACCATTATTTGTGATGAACGTTTATGACCGAGTAGTTCCCAATGCTGCTATCGGAACTCTTTGGGTTCTTGCCATAGGAGTAATTGTGGTATTTGCTTTTGATTTTATCATGCGAAATTTGCGTGCTTATTTTATTGATGCCGCTGGTAAAAAAATTGATGTGCAAATGTCAGGCAATACCTTTGAACAATTAATGGGACTGCAAATGGATTTCCGACCCAATTCCGTTGGATCATTAACTAATACTGTGCATTCATTTGAATTTTTTCGTGAGTTTATAACCTCTGCAACTGTAAGCTTACTAGTTGATATTCCATTTGCTTTTTTGTTTATTGCTGTAATCGCTATGTTAGGAGGAAGCATTGCTTTAGTACCTCTCATAATGATTCCTGTTATGTTATTAGTTAGTTTTCTGGTGCAGGTTCCGCTCAGTAACTTAGTGCAACGTTCTCATCAGTATACTGCTGAGAAACAGGCGGTATTAATAGAGAGTTTAGCTGGAGTTGAAACCATAAAAGGTATGCGTGCTGAAGGTTTGATGCAACATAAATGGGAGACGTTAATTAAATCGCTAGCAAAACTTGGGGTTAAATTGCGTGCACTTGCTAATTTAAGTACCAATTTTTCTATTTATGCTCAGCATATGACAGTTGTGGGTGTAGTCATTGTTGGCGTATATAAAATCTCAGCTGGAGATCTGACTGTGGGGGCATTAATCGCTTGTGTGATTTTAGCCGGTCGAACTTTATCTCCGATTTCTCAGGCTGCGGTTTTAATGACTCGTTATAAACAATCAAAAACTTCTCTGGGTTCATTAGATAATATTATGAAGATGCCAGTTGAGCGTCCTTATGATAAAGTTTTTTTACATCGCCCTAAACTTAAAGGCAGTATCGAATTTAAAAATGTTGATTTTAGTTATCCCAATCAGGTAATACCTGCTTTAAATAAAGTATCTTTTTCTATTAAACCTGGTGAGCGAATAGGTGTTATTGGTCGTACTGGTTCAGGAAAATCCACGATTGAAAAATTAATGCTTAAACTATATCAAGCAAGTTCTGGAACTATCTTAGTGGATAACACTGAAATTCAGCAGTTGGATCCAGCAGAACTTAGATATCATATTGGTTATATACCTCAAGATGTTGTTTTATTTCATGGTACCATTCGAGACAACATAGTTATAGGTGCTCCTTATGTGGATGATACTGCAGTTATGCATGCTGCTCAATTAAGTGGAGTCGATACTTTTGTAAGCCAGCATCCAGAAGGTTTTGATCGACAAATATACGAACGCGGACAAAATTTGTCTGGCGGACAGCGTCAAGCTATTGCGATAGCTCGGGCTCTGTTATTAGATCCGCCTATTCTAATATTTGATGAGCCGTTTAATAGTATAGATGATACGACAATAAGCTATTTCTTTGGGCATCTAAATCAGTACTTGATGAATAAAACTTTAATTTTAGTAACTCATAAAGCTTCTCTATTAGGATTAGTTAATCGTCTTATTGTGATCGAAGGTGGAAAAATAATAATCGATGGTCCTAAGCAAGAGATTTTAGGAAAGTTGTCTAAAACAAAATCTCAATCAGGGGGTGCGGCATGAAAGATGAAGGTGAATATTTTAAATTATCGGGACGTTTTGCACATATTATTTTATGGGGTAGTGTGATTTTTCTGGCAATTATGTTTTGTTGGGCATATTTTGCTGTTTTAGATGAAGTTACCACTGCTCAGGGTAAAGTTATTCCCTCTAGAAAAACTCAACTAGTACAGAATTTGGAAGGTGGTATCGTTAAACAAATTTTAGTTCATGAAGGACAAGTTGTGGCAAAAGGACAAGTGTTAATGCGTATGAATGATGTGCGATTCTCTAGCAGCTACAAAGAGGGAGAATTGAAAGAACTAGCAATGGAAATAAAAATTGCCCGTCTTAAAGCAGAATTAGATAATAAGTCGTTTTTAGTTTCTGAAAAGTATACTAAAGAATTTCCAGACTTAGTTAACAGTGAAAAAGAACTTTATGCCTCTAAGAAGCGCGAATTAGATTCGTTATTAAGTAGACGTTCTCTTCTTGTGCAAGAGATTGATATGACTAGACCTTTACTCAAAGAGGGTGCAGTGTCTAAAGTTGAGTTGTTAAGATTAGAGCAGCAGTTGCATGAAGTTAATGGTGCAATCGATGGATTTCGCAGTAATTCGTTGCAGGAATTAAACGCCGCCAAAGCAGAAGAATCACGTCTCCAAGAGAATAATGTCTCACTAAAAGATCAATTAGTAAGGACCGAACTACGTTCGCCAGTAAAAGGTATTGTTAAACAAATATACGTAACTACAGTAGGTGGAGTGGTAAAGCCAGGCATGCCTCTTATGGAGATTGTGCCTTTAGATGATACTTTACTAGTTGAGGCTCAGGTACTTCCTAAAGACATAGGATTTCTACATCCTGAACAAGAAGCTATAGTTAAGATTTCAGCTTATGATTTTTCTATTTATGGAGGATTGCAGGGCAGAGTAGAGCATATTAGTGCAGATACTACGGTCGATCAGAAAGGTAACAGTTATTATGAAATCTGGGTACGAACCAAGCAAAATTATTTAGAGAAGAATGGTAAAAAATTACGGATTATTCCTGGAATGCAAGCCTCAGTGGATATTCTTACTGGAGAGAAATCGGTGTTGGATTATTTATTGAAGCCGATATTGAAAACTAAACAGGAAGCGCTACGAGAGCGTTAATATTGTGTTTTTAACCTGTTTATGGTTTATTATTCCTGGATCCCGCATCAAGTGCGGGATGACGAAGTGAGTTAACTACATATTCATTTTTTAAGGATTAATATTAATGGCAAAAACTCCCAATATGCAAAGAATTAAAAATATCCATTTTATCGGAATTGGCGGTAGTGGAATGAGCGGCATAGCTGAAGTCATGTTAAATCAGGGATATATTATTTCTGGTTCAGATATAAATCAAAATAATGCTGTTAATCGCTTACAGAATCTTGGAGCAAAAATTTTTCTCAATCACAATGCTGATTACATAAATATAGCTGATGTAGTTATTGTATCAAGCGCTATCTCTAAAGATAATCCTGAATTAAAAGCAGCTCGTGTAAAACGTGTTCCGGTGTTACCAAGGGCGCAAATGTTAGGTGAATTGATGCGTTTACAATACGGTATTGCAGTTGCTGGTACTCACGGAAAAACCACTACAACTAGCCTTATAGCTAGTATACTAACTGAAGCCAAATTGGATCCTACTTTTGTTATTGGTGGATTGCTAAATAGCGCAGGAACTCATGCAAAATTAGGCGCAAGTAAATATTTTGTTGCAGAAGCAGATGAAAGTGATGCTTCTTTTTTACATCTGCAACCAAAAATGACGGTAGTAACGAATATTGATTTTGATCATATGCAAACTTATAACGGAAGTATTAGTTGCTTACGACATACCTTTTTGAACTTTTTACACTGTTTACCGTTTTATGGTTTAGCCGTGGTATGTATCGATGATCCAATTATTAAGCAAATATTATCAGATGTTGCACGACCAATAATAACCTATGGTTTTGACAAGGCGGCGGAAGTACGAGCTTTGGAATTCGAGCAAGTTGGGATTAAGTGCCAATTCAAAGTACAGCGTAAAAATAGTAAAAGAAGTTTGCCTATTATTTTAAATTTGCCGGGCAAGCATAATGTATTAAATGCACTAGCAGCTATGACGATTGCCCGCGAATGCGGCGTTTCTGATAAAGTGATATGTCAGGCTTTGGCCAAATTTCAGGGAGTTAGTCGGCGTTTTCAAATTCACGGTGAGCTAAATTTTAAACGAGGTAAAGTTCTATTAATTGATGATTATGGGCACCATCCTCGGGAAATAATCGCGGCGTTGCAGGCGATTCGTGATGCTTGGCCGCAGAAACGTTTAGTGTTAGTTTTCCAGCCGCATCGTTATACTAGAACCAAAATGTTATTTGATGATTTTACTCAAGCTTTATCAAATGTAGATGTATTGTTATTATCAGAGATTTATTCGGCTGGAGAAAAACCTATTGCAGGCATAACAGGTCGTGCATTAGCACAAAGTATTCGGCAAGGTGGAAAAATTGCCCCAATTTTTGTAGAGCAATTGCAAGACTTACCGTGGTTGTTAGAAAATATATTGCAGGATGGAGATATATTATTAATACAAGGTGCAGGAAATATAGGTAGTGTGGCTCAGCAATTAGCTATGAAATATGACAAATTTGCGCGGTAAATTAAAAAACTATCATTCTTTAGCAGGTTATACTACTTTACATATTGGTGGACCAGCTCGGTTGTTTTATCAGCCTGAGGATTTAAATGATCTAATAGTATTTTTGCGAACTTTACCACGGCAAGAAGAAAATGTTGTTTGGCTCGGTTATGGAAGTAACGTTTTAATTCGTGATAGCGGTGTCGATGGCGTAGTCATTCATACTAAATATTTAAATCATTTTGAAGAATTAAATGCATCTGTATTTCGTGCAGAAGCAGGTCTACCGTGTGTGAAACTCGCAAAATATTATCCATTTTTATCTGGCATACCAGGTACAGTTGGTGGTGCTTTAGCAATGAATGCTGGAGCATTTGGTGAACAAATATGGAATCATGTTGTCGAGGTGGAAACGGTTAATCGTAGTGGCGATCTTAAGATTAGGAAACCGAATGATTTTAAAATCGGTTATCGAAATGTAATTTGTCCAGATAATGAATGGTTCGTGGCAGGGAAGTTTAGTTTCAATAAGGATAATGTTGACAAGAATCAACACATTATTCGTGATTTTACTGCAAAACGCGCAGCGACTCAGCCTATTGGCGAATTAACCTGTGGTTCAATATTTCGTAATCCTCCAGGCGATTATGCGTGGCGTTTAATTGAATCATGTGGTTTAAAAGGAAAGCAAATCGGTGGTGCTGAAGTGTCGCGCAGACATGCTAATTTTATTGTCAATAAAAGTAATGCAACGGCGAACGATATTGAGAATTTGATTAACTATGTTAGAAGTGAAGTGAAAAGGCAAACCGGAATAGATTTGCTACTTGAAGTAAAAATTTTATCAAAAGGATGAATGTTATGTATGTCCCTTTTACACATAAACTCTGTTTTCTTTTTCTTCTGCTAATGGGTGCGCCCAATGGTGTGCTTTAAACTTTTTATCTATGTCTTTTTCAATTTTTTCATATATTTCAAAACCAGCTTTTTCTAGCATCTCAATCAACATACCAGAACTAAATAAATCAATTTTACCGTGAATTAAATTACTAACGCGAGGTTGTGTTACTTCCAGTTGTTCAGCGGCTTCTGTTTGCGACCATCCCTTATTTAAAATATATTTTCTTAATGCGGTCATCAGGTATGATCTGAATTGTAAATTTTTAGCTTCTATTCCGCTGTAGCCTGCATCTTCAAAAAGGTTGCCACTGCTTTTTGTAAATTTAATATCTTTTGTATTTTTGCTCATTTCTTTTTACCTCTATACTCAATTAACGTTTTATATCTCTTTACACCTATTTCAATATCTTTCCTTGATGTTTTTTGAGTTCTCTTTGTAAAAGCATGTAATATATAAATTCCTTCCTTGAACTTAGTTACATAGAAAACCCTATATTGCGTTTTTACCTTTACTCTTAGCTCATATACTCCATTCCCTACTGCTGGTATATACTTAAATTCCTTGGGGTGAGGCATAACTTTATCTTTTATACTATCCAGCAGAGTTAAAATTCGTTGTTTTGCTTTATCAGGAAATTTAGTAATTATCTTCAGCGAATTCCCGATGTAGATAACTTCTTTCACTTTTTAAGTAACCTTTATTTATAATTATACAGTAATTTTATAAAAATACAAGTATCTATATAAAATTTTTCCCAAAAGGATAAATGTTATGTATGTCCCCCAGGGCGTAAAAGTGGGAATAAAATGACGTCGCGGATTGAGGGTGAATCAGTAAACAGCATAGCTAGACGATCAATACCAACTCCTTCGCCGGCTGCTGGAGGCAGGCCATATTCTAGAGCAGTAATGTAATCTTCGTCGTAGGGCATAGCTTCTTGGATACCAGTTGCTCGTTCCTTTGCTTGAGCGTGGAATCGTTCGATTTGATCGTTTGGATCATTTAATTCGGAGAAACCGTTTGCAATTTCATTGCCGGCAACGAAAAATTCGAAACGATCAGTGACTGAAGGATCTTGATCATTTTTTCTTGCCAAGGGAGAGACTTCAGTGGGGTAGGTAGTGATGAAGGTAGGTTGTATCAATTGTTTTTCTACAGTTTTTTCGAAAATTTCTATTTGTATTTTTCCTAGTCCCCAGTTATTTTGTATTGGAATTTTCAAACGCTCTGCAATTTTGCGAGCAGACTCTAGGTTTTCAATGTCAGTTGGTTTTATATTCTCATTAAAATGCACAATAGCTTCTTTTACTGTCATTCGAGCAAATGATTTGGAAAAATCGTATTCTATGCCTTGATAAGTTATTTGTGAAGTTCCTAAAATTTCTTGTGTCAAAGTTTTCATGAATTTTTCAGTAAAATTCATCAAATCGTGATAGTCAGCATATGCTTGGTAGAACTCTAACATAGTGAATTCTGGATTATGTTGAGTGGATATACCTTCATTACGGAAATTGCGATTGATTTCAAATACACGTTCCATGCCACCAACTAGTAACCGCTTAAGAAATAATTCGGGAGCAACTCGTAAATATAGTTCCATATTCAGAGTATTGTGGTGAGTGATAAATGGTCGTGCCGTTGCACCACCAGGAATTGATTGCATCATTGGAGTTTCTACTTCGATGAAATCATTTTCATGAAAGATTTTTCTAATTGCAGTAATTAATTTAGCACGGGTTTGAAAAATATGGCGGGTATTTTCATTAACCATCAAATCTAAGTAGCGTTGTCGATAACGCATTTCATGGTCTTGTAAACCGTGAAATTTGTCTGGTAAAGGACGTATAGCTTTGGCTAGTAAATGGATACCATTTAATTTTATAGATAGCTCACCAGTTTTAGTTTTGAATACTGTGCCTTCAGCTCCGACGATATCACCCAAGTCCCAATGCTTAAATTCTTCATATGTATCTCTTGGTAAGTCATCACGTCGTAAATAAAGCTGAATGCGTCCTGATCTATCCTGAATATGCATGAAGCTTGCTTTACCCATAATTCGGCGGGTCATGATACGACCTGCTACTTTGACACTAACGGGATTGATTGCTAAAGCCTCTTGGTCCTTATCAGTATATAGTCCATGTATTTCCTTTGCTACGGTGTTGGGTCGAAAATCATTTGGGTAGGGATTTCCTTTTTCTTGTAAAGCTTTTAATTTTGCTTTTCGATTAGCAATTTGTTCGTTTTCGGTTAGTACTTGTTGCTTTTTTTCGTTCATAACACATTATCCCATGAAATCGGCTCAGAGGGTTTTGACATAGCTTTTTCAAATGCTTTAATATCATCTAAATCTTCAAGCATTTCTTGAATGGTTTTCCGTTCATTTAAGGGTACAACTACGGCAGTTTTTCGCCCCTTTTTGTTAATGATATATTTTTGATGAGTTGCTAACATTATGGTTTTAGTGTAGCCCTTCATTAAAATCTGTTCAAGTTAATAAATTTCAGCAATCCTAATTTTGACTAATTCTATATTATTTTGTGTTATCCCATAACTCTCAGTCCATCCCGCGGCTCTTTTCGTCTTCCCGCGGCTTGACCGCTTGACCGCGGGATCTACTGTGTTTAAAGTCAAGCAAAATTTTGCAATTTTAAGCATATTGTTGAAACCGGATTTTATTATCAAATTCACTTCAATTTCCTTTACATGAACTGGGTTCTTAAGCAAGAACCCAATTTCTTTTATCTCTAACCATTGCATTAAGAGTAATAATTGTTTTTCTCATTACTGCTGTTAATGCCACCTTGGGTTTTTTCCCATTTGCTATTAACTTTTGGTAATATCCACTCATTTGTTTATTATGTAATATGGCTGTTAAAGCCACCATGTACAATGCCTTACGCACATAAAATCTGCCGTACTGAATACAGCGGTAAC
>CAYFQQ010000060.1:0-2364 GCA_964345265.1 uncultured Coxiellaceae bacterium | reverse complement strand
GCGTGAAGATCGTTCTCTATAATAACGACGCTTTGGTGTAAAAGATCTTGGTTCTACAATTCTTCTTTTAGTCTTCTTCTTTGTAAATAAATGCCACAGTTTTTTTATCAATCCCACTTTTTTCTTCACAAAAGGAGATGGTCGTTGTGGTACCATTTTAACAGCGGGTGCTTCTTTATATAGAGGTGGTGCTTCGCTAACAGGCACCTCTACTTTAGGTACTTCTATTAATTGATAGCTAGCTATTCTGCGTTCGCTTCTGGGTAATTCACTTTTACGCAACCTTCTAATTTTATATCTAGGTGTTTTAATATATTGATTTGGAATAATAAGAATTCGTACACCTTGACGCTTTTCAATTTCGGCAATAGCTTCTCTTTTTTCATTTAATAAATATGTTGCTAAATCTACTGGTAAGTGAGCTTGTATTTGTGCTGTTTTCTCCATTGTGGCTTCTTCTTCAAGAAGACGAATAATGGACAAAGCCAAGGAATTAGTACTTCTGATAGTTCCTTGACCGTCACAACGCGGACAGGCAACTTGAACAGCCTCTCCAAGTGTAGGCCTTATTCTCTGCCGTGACATCTCCAATAAACCGAACCTGGTTATATTACCAACACGAATTCGAGCTCTATCAGATCTCAGTGCTTCACGTAAACGATTAGTAACTTCTCGCTGATTCTGTAGCGTGATCATATCGATAAAGTCAATAACTACTAATCCTCCTATATCACGTAATCTTAGTTGACGAGCAATTTCTTCCGCCGCCTCCAAGTTAGTATTGAATGCGGTCTCTTCAATATCTCTGCCACCTGTAGCTTTAGCAGAGTTGATATCAATGCTAACTAAAGCTTCAGTACGATCTACAACAATGGAACCACCTGAAGGCAGATTTACTACACGTTGGTAAGCGGTCTCAATCTGTTTTTCGATTTGATAATGACTAAACAGAGGAGTTTTGTTTTGATATAACTTTACTCGTTTTATGAAATCCGGCCTTGTCTGTTTTAAATATTCAACAGTTTTATTATAAACTTCAGGACTATCTATCAGAATTTCCATAATATCCTGATGCAAATAATCTCGAATAACACGAATTATTATGTCACCTTCTTGGTGAATCAAAAAAGGAGCAGGGCGTTGTTTACTGGCTTCTTGAATAGCCTGCCAATGATGTATTAAAGAATCTAAATCCCATTGAAGTTCTTCCAAAGTTTTACCCATTCCAGCGGTGCGTACTATAACGCTCATATTCTCAGGGATTTTAAGTTTATTTAGAATTTCGCGTAACTCGTCCCTTTCTGGACCTTCAATTCTACGCGATATTCCTCCGGCTCGCGGGTTATTAGGCATTAAAACTAAATAGGCTCCTGCCAAGCTGATAAAAGTAGTAAGTGCAGCACCTTTAGTACCACGTTCTTCTTTATCAACTTGCACCATCAACTCCTGTCCAACTCTTAGAACATCTGCAATATTAATTCTTGATAGGGGAGCTTCAGGTTGAGGTATCTGGAAATAAGATTTGGCGATTTCTCTTAATGGCAAAAAACCGTGGCGTTCGGCACCAAAATTAACAAAAGCAGCTCCTAAACTTGGCTCAACACGAGTAACTTTCCCCTTGTAAATATTAGCTTTCTTCTGTTCAATTCCGATCCGTTCAACATCCAAATCGTATAATTTATTACCCTTAACAAGGGCAACACGCAATTCTTCCCGCTGAGTTGCGTTAATCAACATTCTGTTCATTGTCAAAAAACCTTTTTATTAGGCACTTAAACTACAAGCTGGTTAGAGTCTTGTAATCCTGCCATATACTTTTAATTCATTACCAACCCATTTTATTGGGTACCAATTAATCAAATATAAAAATTATATTGTTATTTTTTAATATAATAATAAAGATATAAACGAGCAACACCATAACAACAATATTTACTATACGCATCAACGAAAAATGTTTATATCTGCTCAAACATTTTTTATTTGTATACTTTAATTATAGTACAAACAAATAGTTGTGACAGTAATATCAAGTTCAATAATAAGTGTAGACATAGAACAACAAGATCAACGTATAGATAATTTTTTAATTAAACATCTAAAAGGCGTTCCCAAAAGCCATATTTATCGTATCATTCGTACTGGTCAGGTCCGAGTCAATAAGAAGAGAATCAAACCAGACTACAGATTACAAACTGATGACCAAATACGTATTCCTCCGTTAAGATTAGCATCCAAAACCTTGACACACCCAAAGCCTGAACTTGTCAAGTTACTACAAAGTAGAATCATATATGAAGACAACAATCTTCTGACCATAAACAAACCAACAGGAATTGCTACTCATAGAGGCAGTGGCAGTAA
>CAYFQQ010000059.1:0-14459 GCA_964345265.1 uncultured Coxiellaceae bacterium | reverse complement strand
CAAAATGTGGTTTACAAGCTATTATAGCTATCCATGATACACGACTCGGGCCAGCTATCGGTGGTTGCAGGATGTATCCTTATGCAGATATAGAAGATGCGCTTAATGATGTTCTAAGATTGTCTAGAGGAATGACTTACAAGTCTGCTATTAATAATTTTAACTTCGGAGGAGGTAAATCAGTAATTATAGGTGATCCTGCGAAACTTAAATCTGAAACATTGTTTAGAACATTTGGCAGATTTGTAGACGGACTTAACGGACGATATATAACCGCAGAGGATCTTGGTACCGATGTAAAATGCATGGAATGGGTTAGGATTGAAACCAAGCATGTAGTTGGTATCCCAAGTTATATAGGAGGGCTAGGCGATCCTTCTCCTGTTACAGCACACGGCGTATTAGTTGGTATCAAAGCCTGTCTTAAAAAAACTACCGGAAATGAGGATCTTACGAAGACTAAAGTTGCTATTCAAGGTTTAGGCCATGTCGGTTATCATTTGTGCAAAGAGCTCTATGAACAAGGTGCTAAACTTTATGTCGCTGATATTGATGAGGAAGCAGTAAAAAAAATTAGCAGTGAATTCAAAGTAGCAGTTGTTGACCCCAATGAAATATATAGCTTGGATATAGATATATTTGCTCCGTGCGCATTAGGTGGTATAATTAATGATAATACGATTCCACAATTAAAATGCTCTATTGTCGCCGGGGCAGCTAATAATCCACTCCTGAATGAAGAAAAACATGGGACTGCTTTGAAACAACGCGGCATATTATATGCCCCGGATTATATTATCAATGCTGGCGGGCTTATTGATGCGGCTTCGGAATTTTTTCACGCCGGAAAAGCATTAGCTTGGGCAAAGACTGAAGAAATTTATGATACTTTGATGCGTGTGTTTCATTATGCTGAGGAGAATAATGTACCTCCTATTTTAGCTGCCAAGGAGCTTGCAGAGCAACGTATTAATGCTATTAAATGTAGCCAGAACATTTATACCCGGCGCGGTAAGACTAGGCGCTAAGGCTGCGTATGACGAGATCGGTTAGTCATCCTTGCGAATGCGAGGATCTAGTAGAACAGGCATGCCTGTTCCTATAGTGCCTGGATACCCGCTTTCGCGGGTATGACGTTAGGATTAGGTGGTATAACATAAAAAAATGCCATAATAAAGTATGAAGATGGAAAAAACGGTGAAGAAAAAGAACATCGTTATTGTCGATGGCAATGAAGCGGTTGCCGATGTTGCATATCGAATAAACGAAATTTGCATTATTTATCCTATTACCCCAGCAACACAAATGGGGGAGTGGGCAGATCAATGGAAAGCACAAAAAATTCCCAACGTTTGGCAAACTGTCCCTGATGTCATTGAAATGCAGAGTGAAATTGGTGTGGCAGGAGCTATTCATGGGGCATTGCAAACCGGTGCATTAGCTACTACTTTTACATGTTCACAAGGACTGTTGTTAATGATACCAAATATGTTCCGTATTGCAGCTGAATTATCGCCTAGCGTTTTTCATGTGGCTGCACGAGCTGTAGCGCCACATGGTATGTCGATTTATTGTGACCATTCGGATGTTATGGCAACTCGCGATACCGGATTTGCATTACTATGCTCTTCTAATGTTCAGGAAGCTCATGATATGGCGCTTATTACTCAAGCAGCTAGTTTAAGATCTCGAGTTCCATTCGTACATTTCTTTGATGGATTTCGCACCAGCCATGAAGTGGCTAAAATTACGAGATTAACTGATGACCAGATTATGGCAATGATCAGTGCGGAAGATATTATTGAACACCGAAACCGTAGAATGAGGCCGGAAAATCCTTTTGTACGCGGAGCGATTTATAATTGGGATATCTTCTTTCAACAGCGTGAAGCGGTTAATCCTTATTATAAAAAAACAGCTGAGATTATGGACGAATGTTTGCAGCATTTTAAAACGTTAACTGGTAGAGAATATAAAATTGTGGAATATTTCGGCCATCCCCAAGCGGAACATATTATTGTAACTATGGGTTCTAGCGTAGAAACCATATACGAAACCGTTACTCACTTAAAAGCAATAGGGGATAAGGTCGGTCTATTAAACATACGTTTGCTTCAGCCATTCTCTAAAACTCATTTATTGCAACAACTGCCCAAAAGTTGTAAGGCTATTGCAGTTTTAGACCGTACCAAAGAGCCTGGGGCGGGCGGTGAACCGCTTTATCAAAAGATGGCAACTGCTATTTTAGAAGCGCATACGCATGGAATATTACCCACTAAAGTATTACCTAAGGTCATTGGAGGCCGTTACGGTATTGGTTCCAAAGAATTTACTCCAGCAATGGTTAAAGCAATTTTCGCTGAGTTACGTAAACCGGCGCCTAAAAACAGCTTTACTATCGGTATTGACGATGATGTTTTAAACTTGAGTTTAAAATATGATGAAAACTTTGATATCGAATCTGATAAGGTAGTGCGGGCAATTTTCTATGGATTAGGAGCAGATGGAACAGTAAGTGCCAATAAAAATACTGCTAAAATTATAGGCGAACAAACCGACTTTAATGTTCAAGGATATTTTATTTATGATGCAAAGAAATCGGGATCAAGAACAGTTTCACATCTGCGTTTTAGTCCAAATAAGATTCATTCTGCCTATTTAATCAGTACTGCTAATTTTATTGGCTGCCATCAATTTAGTTTTATTGAAAAGTTCGATATATTAAAACACGCTGCTTCTGGTGCTACATTTTTACTAAACAGTCCTTATGATTCAGAAGCTACCTGGAATCAATTAGCAACTTCAGTACAAGAAGCTATTATTAATAAACAACTTAAATTTTACGTGATTGACGCATATAAAGTAGCTCAAGAGTCAGGTATGGGCAACCGAATTAATATTATAATGCAGACCTGTTTTTTTGCTCTGGCTAAAATACTACCACGCGAACAAGCGATAATTAAAATTAAGGACAGTATTGCTAAAACATACGAAGCTAAAGGGGAGCAGGTTATTAAGCAAAATTTTGCAGCTGTCGATCATACCTTAGCTAATCTTCATCAAGTGAAGGTGCCAAATGAGGTTACCAGCGAGCATAAAATGCTTCCAATTATTAGTGATAAAGCTCCGGATTCGGTACGTTGTTTGGTTGCTAAAATGCTTTTCGATCGCGGTGATGAACTGCCGGTAAGCGCATTGTCGCCTGATGGAACATATCCCTGTGGGACTACAAAGTGGGAGAAGCGTAATGTTTCACTCTATGCGCCAGTGTGGAATCAACAAAAGTGTATCCAGTGCGGCCTGTGTAGTTTAGTTTGTCCACATAGTGTACTAAGGGCGAAATATTATAGCGATAAATATCTCAAAGATGCTCCCGAATCGTTTAAATCAGCAAAAATGCGGGGTAAAAACGGAGAAGGGCGTCAGTATACTTTACAAAGTTACCCTGAAGACTGTACTGGTTGCGGTCTTTGTGTAGAAGCATGTCCGGTTAAGGGTAAAGCGATCAATTTACAATTAAAACAACCATTATTAAAAGCAGAAAGGATTAATATTGAGTTCTTCGAGTCTTTACCGCAAGTTAATAAAAGTGGATTAAATACTTCATTAGTAAATCAAGTTCAATATTTGCAGCCGCTATTTGAATTTTGTGCAGCTTGTGCCGGATGTGGTGAAGCACCATATGTAAAACTTATTAGTCAACTATTTGGTGACCGAATGATAATTGCAAATGCATGCGGATGTTCATCTGTACTCGGCGGAAATTTACCTACAATTCCATGGACATGTGACCAGAATGGCCTAGGTCCTACTTGGTCGAGCTCATTATTTGAGGATAATGCAGAATTTGGTTTTGGTTTTAGATTAACAGCAGATAAACTTAGACAAAAAGCTTTAGAATTATTAAATAAGCTGTTGACTTATCTGGATAAAAAACTTGTGTCAGCTATACAAAACAATCCGCAAAATTCTGAAACAAAAATTATTCAACAACGCCAAAACATTGCCGAGCTGAAACAACAGCTAAACACCATCAAAGATCCGAGTGCCCAAGATTTACTGTCTATCGCTGATTTTCTTGTCAAACAAAGTATTTGGGCAATTGGTGGTGATGGTTGGGCGTACGATATTGGTTTTGGGGGGTTAGATCATGTCATTGCCTGTGATCGTGATATTAATTTGTTGGTTTTGGACACAGAAGTTTATTCAAACACGGGAGGCCAGGCATCTAAAGCTACTCCACGCGGCTCTGTGGCCAAGTTTGCGGCAAGCGGTAAAAGTAAAGCCAAGAAAGACTTGGGGCTTATGGCTATTTTATATGGTGATGTTTATGTAGCAAACATTGCTTTAGGTGCAGACCCAGTACAAACCATAAAAGCTTTAAAAGAAGCCGAAAGCTATCCAGGTCCCTCATTAGTTATTGCTTACTGCCAATGTATTGCTCATGGCATAGATATGCGCCAAGGCATGCGGCAGCAACAGCTAGCAGTAAAGTGTGGTTATTGGCCATTGTACCGCTATAATCCGGAGCGAATGAAACAGAAACTCAATCCATTCCAACTCGACTCCAAAAAGCCATCAATTCCTTTTAAGGAATATGCCAAGAATGAAAACCGCTTCAGAATACTAGCCCGCCATAATCCTAAACAAGCTGACCATCTTATGCAATTAGCCCAAGAGGATATTGATCGACGCTGGCGAAAATACCAAGCTATGGCTGAGGGGCATTACCGTTAATCGGAGATTCTTCTTGATTGTCCGTCGGTCTATTTCCTGAGAAAAAACTTGTCTGAGCTGTTGAGCTCGCTTGAGATAATGGTGAGTTTTCTGCTTGTTTTGGAAAATACTGAATTTGTTGTGGTAACTGTTGAGTTTCAGTTTTAAATTCATTTAAATTTTGTAACCAACTATCAACTGAACTAAAGAATACGTCAAAATCCATTACTCTTTCAATGCGTGATTGAATGTTTTGATATATTTCATCTAACTTCTGTAAACCGCTTTCAAGATCATTTAAGAGCTTAATAGCCATTCGAAGTAAAGTGATAAAAGCAGGAGGAATAGTTTTTAATTTATTTAAGTTAGGTTTTTTACATAATAAATCATTAAATTGAGTGATGAATGTCAGCAAATATGTGTCATACTCATCTGTAATATTTCTGCTATATTGTTCAATAAATTTCGGTAAATCCACCTCAGCACAAACCCGCAGTATTATATGTTTTAATTCTTGATATTCTGTATTTTTGGGTGATTCAAAAATTAATTGCTGCTTGTCTAATTCATGCATATTGAGCACATCTTGCACCACATTTAATATAGATTGATTTAAATCAGCATTGTTTTCCTTTGGATTTATCTCTAATAACGCTGAGCATACTTTATTTTTAGTCTCGAATGAAATTTCTTTACTTAGGATAAATACTTCAATAACAGCAGATATTTTTTCCGCTGTCGACTTATCGATTTTTTTTCTTATCTGCAACTTCTCCCCATCACTTATTTCCCTCCATAATTCTAGCAAAATGTTCCCATCATTTTCTGTGACTGTGTTAATCAAAACTTTAAACAGTAATTTTAATAAAGTTTCATGTACGTTATGACAGTAATCCTCAGAACATAATATTTGGTTTATGTGCTGTATTCTATCTAAAACATCCTTAATATCTGTCGATAATAGTTCATTTTGTTTCAATTTATGACATTTGTTTTCAATACATCTCGCAACGCGTTCTGTGAAACTGTATACGAGTTCCCGTAATTGTTCTCGTTCTTCTAATGACTCAATACCTTTAATTATAGCGTCTATATCTCTATGTAATTCATCTAAATTCAGATATCTTTTAAGTTGTATAAGAAGAAAGAGTTTTTGGATTGTCACCTGTCTTGTTTCGAGAGAAAAGTTTTCATACTTTCCGCACAAAAGTTCTCCAATCGCAGCTAGAAGTAATTCAGCATTTTTCTGAATATCGCAACTAAATTTTGAGAACCATTCAGTTAATTTACTCATAAATTTAGAAGCCTTCTTAAGATCTAGATTGCTTAAATCTTTTACCAAAGAGTATCCAGAAGTCAATATCGTTTTTGGTGATGAATCTTTTTGATCACAGGATTGTGTAGGTTGCTGCTGAACTTGTTGTTCAATGCCCGCTAAGGTTTGTCTTAAAGTTATAGGCTCTTCAATATCTATATCTTTTGGAATCCAGCGCCTTTCCTTCAATCGTGCCTTTAATATAATATTCCATAATTTTAAAGCTAAGGTATCAAACTCGACATTTTTTTTGTACTCTCTAAAAAGAGCACGCATCGATTCAATCATTTCAGTATCTAATTCCTCATATACCTCTCCTTGTTCCCATAAACAACCAATAAATCTATAACAACGATTTATTAATGGTTCTTCTTCAATATCAGGTTGTTTAAAATCAGACAGGATTTCTTTGCAATATGGTTCAAGTATTTCTTTTATAAATCCAATTTCACATAACTCCTTAACTATAAAATTTAATTCCTCAATAATATTATCTTGATTATAACCTCCTTCTCCATATTTGATGCGCATATAATCGAAAAAAACATCACGCCAAACTTCTTTATTTACTTGTTTCAAAATTAAATTTGCTAATAGTCCATCAAGCATATCCCACATTTCTTTATCGTCTGAAGCGCTCTTAAAAACGTCAATATATGTAGGGGATACAGTACATTCATTTTTATTACAAAAAATGCTAGCATGCGGATGCTCTTCGCCGTTAGTTAGTAAAGCCTGCTTGGGTAAAACACTGAAGATATTTCTCAACAAATCTAATATTTGATTCTGAGAAACTTTGTCGCTTCGGCTTATCGCATTAAGGGATCTGGGCATGAATGTTACTACATTTCCGATAATTATACATACAGGCTCACCTCTAATATCTCCCATAAAATTAGTATCCGGATCTGCTAAAAATTTTTCTTCTTCGGAACCACGTAACATAAAGGTTGAATATTTTTGCATTAATAAAAGTATGATCAAAATAGTTTCGAGATTATCTTTTCCTATACTTACGTAATTATCTGTAAAAAGAAATTGTGGAGATTTGATATTACTTAAGATATTAAAAAGTTGATCATATAGTTTTTCTTTATCGCCAAATAAGTCATCGATAATCTGCGATTCTCCGTGTAAGCAATATGTTTCATCATCAAGCTTGTTTACTTTTCGTTGTTCTATTAATTTTGGCATTTTCTCAAGAAATGTTTTAAGATCGCTATAATTATTTAACAACTTTTTAACATTTTCTCTTATACTAGAGATTTCATCACGCGCTTTTTCCTTATGAAGAATACGCAAACGATTTTTTTTCATTTTATCTAACTCATCAGCTTTATCTTTTATATTAATGATTAGATCATGCACTTCTTCCTTGCAAAGAATACGCAAACTATTTTCTAATAATTTTTGATACTGTTCTGGATTTGGAATTTCATCTTCTAACCTTTTCAATTCCTCTTGAAGGTTTTCTTTTTCCATGAGAGTACACAAAAGATTTTCCAATAATTTTTGATACTGTTCTGGATTTGCAATTTCATTTTCTAACCCTTCCAATACCTCTTGAAGGTCTTCTTTTTTTGGTTGCTGTTTAACTTTTCTTATACCATGGATTTCATTACGCGCTTTTTCCATACGCGCTTTTTTCATTTGAGCACACAAACTATTTTCTAATAATTTTTGATACTGTTTATCTGGATTTGCAATTTCATTTTCTAATGCTTTCAACCCCTCTTGGAAATCTTCTTCTGTTAAAGGAAATGTTTTATTAATAGTCGAAACAAAATTCCTTATTTTGTCTTCTATCTGTTTCAAATTGTGTCTGGGTAATAAATTTTCACGAAATTTTATCTTTTTTTCAGTACATTCTAACAACAAAAGGAATTCGGAACGTGTAAATAGAAAATCTCTTATCGAGCTTTGTTTATAATCGTTTATTTTTTGATCAATATCAGGTATTGTAGTATTATTTGTTTTAGGTGATGAACTTGTAGTTTCAGAATTGCTTTTTCTTAGTAATTCAATTTTTTTAGTAAGTTCTTGTAAATTTTTTATTTTTTCCACTTCTAAACCTTCATCTTCAATGCCCGATTTAAAATCGTCTTCAATTTGTTTTTTATAGGCACTTAGTGAATCTATACCAGCTTCAAACTCTTCATTTGTCAATGGCAGTTTTGTTTTAATATAATTAAAAACAATATTTATATTCATTGTTTTAACCTCTGACAAACATTGATAATACACGTTTAATATGGATTTAACTTTATCGACTTTTTCTCTTTCAAATTTACGAATGAGATTATCTATAGCATCGTTTATCTCTTCGGTTAATTGTTTAGCTGTAATTTGTCGACTCTTTTTTAATATCTGCTCCAAGTTGCAACATTTCATAAAGATCTCGTCTATATTATTTTCATCTTTCAATTGTAATATATAGCTATTATCAGTCTTAGTGATTTTAAATAATGGACTAATCTCATTACGAAATTTAACTGTTGCCATATTATAGTGATAATGAGATCGAAATTCGTTGCTTTTTATTAAAAAATCTGTTAAGGCGATATATATTAGAATTTTAATGTTTTCTAACTTAGGAGAATCGGTTGTTGTTTCAAAGGACATATTCAGATTTTGACGCATTATTTCAAATAGATCTTCACGCATTATTTCAAATAGATCTTCAGTAGATTTTCTTGCTCTAGTCGCATCATCGTTTTTTAATTCATCGAACAATAATTTAGCTAATTTTAATTTTTTTTCAAAGTTATCAAGATTATTTAAAAGGAGGACGCATGCAAAACAAAACATTTCTTGAATAACTGATTGCTTAATTTTTTCTTCCAATGCAATTAGTACTTTACGTAATGTTGCATGATCGGATTCTTGAATGAGCGATTGGAATATTTTTTTAATTTCTGATTCATCACCATTCCATCCGCCTCTGATGTATATTTTTCTAATTGTGCCGCTATCAGCTCTTTGTATTGCGTTTTTTAAAGCATCCAAATATGTATATTGATTAGGAAAATCTCGATTGGTTTCATTGCGTAAAACTATTCCCACTCTATCCATTAAATTTCTGCATTCTTCATCGCTAAACATTACTTGTGCAGAATAAAACTCGTCATTTCTTAATTCTCCCACTCTAGTAATATCAGACTGAGCAATAATCATGGTAAAAATATCTAAATGTAGTTGACTATAATCTATAATATTAATTGAGGTATCTTTAGATTTCCTCCATTCAGTTACATATCGTAAAGCGATTATAGGTGTTTGGTGATTTGCGCTCTCTTCGTGTTTTTGGTCTTCTCTATATTCCTTTACGGTTCGTTCAACCACGACGTAAAGATCACCAATTAAAAATGACAATAATGGTCTTGAATTAGGTTTTAATGATTTCTCTTCATGAATTAGATTTTCAATTACGTTTTTAATAATACCTATACCAACTATACCGCAATTATCATCAGGTAATAATTGCAATATCATTGTAGCATATGACTGGATATCAAGTCTGAAATTTTTACTTATCGTAATTATACATTGCTTAATATTAGCACTTATTTTATCGAAATACTGTTGGATTGTGCTAAAAATATTTATCCCAGTTTTTTTTAAGAAAAATAAATAAAATCGGCAAGATGGAATCTCACTAGTTAAGTCGGCAAGTTTTTGTTTAGCGTGGGAAACTTTTTCGTAGATTACATAATTTTTATCCCTCGTTTGTTGTCTTATACAATCATTAATAGTGTTCGATATTATTATAGCCTCTTTAAACATTTTGAATAACGAGCTTACTATACATAAAATTTCTTCTTGTACTTTTTTAAAATCAGAGCTATGTGTATTTTCTAATTCTTGCTGTAAATTTTCTATATTAATCGAAGATTGAATATTCCTATTTATTTTTAAAGTTAATTCAGTATTATCTTGAATAAGTATCGTATTTTTTAACCATTCGCTAAAATGTGTTTTTTTATTTTGATTTTGTAAGCTTGTCATTTGTAAGCTTGTCAGAACATTATTTAATACTTTATGTGGTAAAGTATTCAAAAAATCTCCAGCAATTCTTAATAAGATGAATTTTTTAGCATATAAATCGTCTGTATTACCAAGCTGGCGTTGTGCGTCAAAAAGTGTCTGCAAAAATTTATAACTGGTAGCAGCATTAACCTGTTTAAATATATTTTTCGAATTATTATTTTCTAAAAGATGGGAAATAACTATAAGAAGATATTCCAATTTATCAGTCCATCCTTGTCCACATTCTAATAAGAAAAAATTATGTACATCATTTAATAATGATTTTTTGTCGTTTTGTGCAAACTGTTCTAGTGCTTCTTGGTTGTGTGCCAACTCATAAATTTTTGCCATTACATACTGTTGAATAACAGAAGCAAAATTATTACATTTCTCTAGAAAGCTACTGAAATCTTTAGATACGTGATTAACACTATTTTCTTCGAAAAATTCCTTAAATTGGCGTGCGATAAAATCTGTAATATCTTCATTAGCAATCATACGGTCCCGATTCTCAACTATCAACTTTAATAAACAAAGTAGAGCAGCACGTATTTTGTTACAAGAATGTGGAACTCGAGACTCGGGAAATAGTTTTCCAACCAATTTGTTGTAATAACAAGCTCCCGATTGATCGAGTATCGATTTAGCAATTTCTTCTTTACACTGTAATTCAGATTCTAGTTCTTCATTATCAAGACGATGAACAAGATAATTATCAGTCATGAAAATAGGATCCATGGCTGGTATAAAAATTTCCTCGATCACCTTCGGATGTTGTTTACATAACTGCAATAATTTTTTAACTATGTTAATATCGTAACCAGAGGATACAGCATAATTTAAAAGAAACTTCAAAAGTTGTTCATAATTTTTATAGACAACAACCTCAAAATTTTCTTCTGATATTCCATATGTAATATAAATTAAATCCATTATTTTTTTTTGAAGTGGTATTATTGATCCATTTTTAAGTTCGGCAGTTTGTGTTGTTATAATCGTTAGTAATATTTCACAACTTATTTCACAATATACACTCTGATAAATAATGACATTCCAATGATCATCATAACTTGTCGTTTTATCTTTTAGTTTTTCATATAACGATAATAAAGATGTTTGTATTCTTCTAATACTTTCTGGAGTAAATTCAATCCCCAATTTTACAACTGGTTGTTCAAAATCTATCCAAACAGGCGGAATTCCAATTAGACAAGTAAGTTCTGATAAATTTGGTAATGACCACTCCAATATACCTGGATGCAAGGCCGAATGCTTAAAAAGCACACTTTTCCATTTTGAAGATAATTCTTGATACAAGTTGTAGGGTAATCCTTTATATTCAATTAATAAACATACATATTTTTCTATTGCTTGCGTTGCTTGATTTTCTATCGTTGTAATTAATTGTTGCTTTTCTATGCTTATTGAATTGTCTAATTTATCCAATCTTTCCTTTAGTACGTGAAATATCCATAAAATTTTTGCTAGTTCTACTGACCTTTCATGCTTTTTTAATTCCAATTTATCGCTTTGTGTAAGGAAACCTTTATAACTTTGTTCTAAATGTGGTTGTATTGCTTTTATATATTCTAAACAATATGATATTTCTTTATCCAATTTTGCAGGAACTTCTGAATTTTGTTCGTAAGTTAACCTTCTATAAAATTCTTCTAGGTTTATAAGGTGCATACAATAATTATTTTTAAGTACGGAAGCTGTATATTTAGGATTGGTATCATGACATAAATTTTCATTTTGCAAAGGTTCGTGTTCGGATATCGGAGCTAATTCATTACCTAAATTCGATAAAGGTGGTAATGATAAATTTTTTTCATTAGCTTCAGTTCTTACTAATTCCCATTTTCCGTTTAACTCTTTGTACAAAGAGTCTGGTAATTCTCCATATCTGGTTAATAGTTTCTTATATTCTTCTTTTACTTGTGGATATTGCTGGTCTATTTTATTATTTGAGTTTAATTTCCTTGATAATTCGTCAAATAATACAAAAACTTTTTTGGTAAATGCTGAACGTTTTTTTTCTTCCAAAGAATGATTTAGTAACGTCAAAACATTTGTGCTAAAAGAAGAACTATTTTTACATTTCTCAAATTCGTTAGCAAAATTCTCAAACTGGTTTTGTAATCGCTCTATCTTGTTTCTTAAACTGGCTCTTTGTGCTTCTATAATTGATTGAGAATACCTTGATAGAAAATATGTATAATCGTCTAATACGTTGGCATAATTACCATAAGCTTTCAAGACTGATAATAACTTAATTATCATGCTGGATAATACTATTACGTTTATAATGTTCTCATGTACAAGGAATTATGGCCCAAATGAAATTTTTAATTCCTTTGCCTCGTTTGTCATCGGATTACTAGCCGATTCTTCTTGTGCAATTGGAAATTCTTGGATTTGTTTTCCCATATTTCCAAGAACGTCACTTGCTAATAAAGATTTCATTGCTTTATTTGTCATTGCTGCTGCATTTAAAAGAGCAGTTTGCTCATTTGCTTCATTTATATCTGGCATCGCCTGCCGGTATTCTTTAGATCTTACAAGTTCGTCAATCGAGTTGCAGACACCACGTGCCCAAGCGCGTAAATCTGCTCGTACAAGTTCAAAGTTATCTTTCTTTAAGGTTTCTGCTATAAAACTCAGGTTCTCAATATAAACTGCAAGCTGTGCATTTTCTGGTTGTGAGCAATGCTCAAATAATAAATTCATTTGTGCATGCAGTGCCTTCACTATTGCAAATTTAGTTTCTTCACTTTTGTCATTTAATAATTGTGCTATTACTAAACGTAAGCTATTTTCCGGTAATAGCACTGTTTGTAATTCTGATATTAATTTACGTTGATCATCATTTGACTGAGTAGATCTTATTCTATCTGATGCGTAAGGTATATAGCTTTCAGGTTCTGAATTTGGTTTTAAAGGAAAGTTATTAAGTAGAACAACTTCAGAACCGCGTGCTAAAATTGCACCTCCACCCACAAGTGTTGCTAGACAAATTAATGGTAAACCAACAGGCCAGCCTACGTAAGGAACAAAACAAAGGATTATACCTAATATTATTACGCAACTGCTTATAAAAATGATTGTTTTAAAATTATTTTTGAATTTTTCGATAACACTTGGCATAAAATTTTACTCCTATTAAATTTATTATTATTTAATCGAATGTTTTTATTATTCGAAAATGTAATATAATATTTTAACCTTAAGAAAATCTTAAAAGATTATAAGGATTTTTTGCATATCGTTAAGTACATAAACTTTACGTCTACTTCAGGGTGATATACACGGCTTGCCGCTCCGGCATTTTGTGCGCATACTTTAAAATCACAACAATATATTCCATTGCCTTTGTTTTCACAACGTGGGGGTTTGTCGTCATTTGGATCAAATTTATTATCTCCCTTACTATTGGTGCCGAACTTAATCCATGCACGAACATGTGCTTGTCCTATATAGGAATATTGCGTGGAGTAGTTATAAAAATTGTTTATGGCGGTGAATATATCAGCAGTTTCACCTTGATTACAATTCACCTCGATAGGTATATAATTACTACAATTGGGACTTGGGTTGCCTTTAACACTTACATTAGCCATACCAATATCCTTTATCGTTATTCCTCCATTTATCGCTTGTCCAGGCACGTTCACGTATGCTTTTACATACTTACCTTGATCATTATTGGGTGAGCATGAGGCGTACTTGTAAGGATCAGCTTCTGTGCAAATATCTGCAGAAGGTAGCAGGGCGGCGATGCGTTTTGCGGCTTGGTTATCTCTTGCCTCTGCATCTATAAAAAATCTATTTCCCATTGGCGGGTTGAATTGACTAGTATTACACCATTGATAAGAATGTAATCCCCAAGGATCATTAGTGACGTTTTCACCGATATAATTCACATAAAATCCTTGATCTTGGGAGTGGTTTTTAGTGTCTCCGCACTGAGGCCAGTCGCCTTTATGGTCCACATTCCAAGCCATTCCGGCCTGTAACATATGCTGCATTTGCAAAGCGGTCTTTTCTACCTTGAAATTCTCAGCTCTCTTTTGCATCATTGATACGCCGAATGACGCTAATACACCAATTAGTGCTATAACGAATAGAAGCTCGATGAGAGTAAAACCGTAAAATTGCTTATTACTTATGTGCACAATTAATTACCTTTCCACTTTTTCATTGATTATACCACAAATAGTTTTTTGAGTGACATATATAACATTTATCTTTTTGAAGGATAAAAATCACTAACTTTTCATTCTTTATACAGCAATTCTAATTTTGACCAATTTTAAGTGCTATTTCACGTCATACCCGCGAAGGCGGGTATCCAAAGAGCCCCAAATTAAATGGATTCTCGCATTCGCGAGAATGACAGCAT
>CAYFQQ010000058.1:0-8160 GCA_964345265.1 uncultured Coxiellaceae bacterium | reverse complement strand
ATGACGGAACATTTATTCAACAACGCCATTAAAAGATGATGGAAGTATTTATCTTAATGAAATGAAGCGGCTATGGATGTCTTTTCTGAATGTATTGGATAATGCTGGAGTACAAGTAGCTATTATGCCGTTTATTGGTGGTGGCGTATATTTAAATATGTTGAGTCTAGAAGAAAAAACACATGCCAGAGGTTTAATTCATCAAGCCCTTAAAGAGGTTTTAAAAGAACAAGGACAATATTTTCGAAACTTGCAGTCAGTTGTTTATACCTTAGTTGATGAAAATGATTATGAAAAGGCTTGTAAACAGTTTGCTAATTATAACGGCATACCTTTATTTATAGTAAATTCGGAAATAGTTAATACCGCTCATTCTCTTTCTCAGGATAGTTGGAAAATTGGAATTGGTAATGCTGGTTCGGATCGAACAATCGGTGGTAATATAAGAGATTACGAGGCTTCCACAGTGGAGGAATTTTTCTACCAAGTATCGACTTTACGTGTACAGGCACTTGATAAAAATCCAGAAGGAGTTGGATTGGCATTGCGACTGGCTACTTCAATAGACACTCTTTGTAATGAGGGATGTCGTTTGCAGATTTAATTTTAGATTTTAAAAATTGTGAACATATTCCCCGGTAGACCGTTGAACGGTTTAATGATTTAGTGATAAGAAGATAGTGTTTCAAATCAATCCAGCAATTCTCATTTTGATGCTGTCATTCTCGAGAATGCGAGAATCCATTTAATTTGGGGCTATTTGGATACCCGCCTTCGCGGGTATGACGTGAAATCGCACTTAAAATTGGTCCAAATTAGAATTGCTGAAATCAATCATCTTTGCTAGCAAATACTTTAATTATCGGGTTTATTATTCTGTAATGTTCATTTATCTGTTCAGTTATGTCCTTTTCTTCAAGTCCCTGTAATGCCGTAGAAATCGAACTAGGGGACATGTCAAGTTCCATAACTACTTTTTTACTAGCAAGCTTAGATGTGATGCCCGCAGCAATTATCGATAAGACCTTCTTTTGCCCTGTAGGAAGAGAAGTTAAATCTTTAAGAGCGTCGCTTTTTTCTTCTTTTAATAGCAATTGCCATGCGTCGTTAACATTGCGTATGGTCGGAACGGTTGTCGATTCGGTCCAAATAATGTCACATAATTTGTTTAAATAATAAGGATGTCGTTCAGACAATTCAGTTATTTTTCTGATAATGTTTTCTTCTAATCCTGCAGCCCATGCTTCATTAGAGGCCTTATTTAAATGGGACCTATAATCTTTGTATTCTATACGGTTTAGTCGGAGTTGTTTACAAAGCTTATAGAGTGGTCTAGCTTCATCTTCAAACATAGATTGTAACAATTTCCTGTTACTGCCCGAGAATATGAATATCAAGTATTTAGTTTGCTGCGCCACATGCCTTATAGCGCCTTCTATACCTTTACCCTTAGCAAGAATTCCCACAATTTGGAACTCATCAAAAAGCATTACAGCCCTCTTCTTTTTCTCAGCTAGTAGATGTTCTAATAACAAAAGAGCGTCTTTTACATTGACAGCAGGGTCACTTTTAGATGGGAAATCAAATTCAAGCGAAATATTAGCTGCCTTGATTACCATTTTAGGGGTTATTTTCGATACATACTTCTTAATTGAGTTAAGAATCTTATCTATCGGACCTATTGCTTTCCCTATTAATGCTGTTACTCCATCGACGATAAACTTCTCAACTTTTTTGTCACTAGTAGCCATAGAAAAATCAATTTGAATATTGGTTACATTACTTACGTTAATAGCCTTATATGCAAGGCTGGTTTTTCCATATCTTCTCGGAGAAATTAGAAGTGAGTGTTTGCTGCTTTCTATATTACCAACTAACCATTTTGTTTCTTCTACTCTGTTGCAGAATGCTTTCTTTTGCGCTACTCCTAATGGGAAATAGTCTCTTGCTTTCATATTAATTTCCTTGTCTAAAGATGCATTATATACGTTTTAAACCGTAACGCAATAAAATGTAACATAATTAAACGTAGGAAAGGGAAAGTCGAAAGGGAGCAAGCCTCATCTTGCGACATTTCCTTCTCAGACTGATGATCCTAGTTGTTGTCCCATTTTTATGGAACCACTGGAATGTAAACTTTCTTCCCATTGCAGAATATTTTTAGGAAATAGTAAAATAACTGTAGAACCAAATTGAAAGCGGCCCATTTCGCTACCTTGTTTCAGTTCAATATTTTTGTCCTTATAATCATAGAATTGAATTGCTTTTTTTGCTGCAGGAGTTACTTCTCCAGCCCAAACTGTGACAATACTTGCAACTAACATAGCGCCTATTAAAATCATCGCCATAGTCCCAAATTTAGTTTCAAGTATAACCACTACTCTTTCATTACGAGTATATAAATTAGGAACATTGCTAACAGTTAGTGGATTTACCGAAAATAATTTACCAGGGATATGAGCCATACTGATTAATTTACCGTCACATGGCATATGGATTCGATGGTAGTCTCTGGGTGATAGATATAGATTGATAAAATTGCCATCAGTAAACGTAAGGAAGTAATTTTCCATTACATTGCTTAATAAAGTTTTTATATCGAATTTATATCCTTTAGCTTGAATTAGTTGATCATTTTCCATAATACCAATTTGGGTGATATAGCCATCTACTGGACAAATTAGTTTATTTTTATCTTCCATGATCAGTCTTGCTTCTGGCTTTAATGCTCGAGTAAAAAAGTCATTAAAGCATTCATATCGATGAGGATTGTTTTCTACCGCATCACTCATGTCAACTTTGTAGTATTTGATAAACCAGTCGATGATTAAATTTTTGAACCATGTGTGACGACATTTTGCCAATTGTGCAATTAAATGTGACAATATGCGATGTGGGAGAAGATATTGTATTGATACTCTAAATTTCATAGTTAAGCTTATTTTTTAATTTTCGGTGAATTTGGATAAAATATGATACGGTTTTTAAATTTGTCATACTCGCGAAAGCGAGTATCCAGAGCAGAATTGAACTTTCTGGATTCCCGCGTTCGCGGGAATGACACGATATTCTACTCAGACTCATGAGAATTATTATTACACTTAGTAACAAAAAATAAAAGCAATGGAAATTTATTTAGTAGGTGGCGCAGTTCGTGATCGGTTATTAGGCTTGCCGGTTAGAGAGCGTGACTTTGTAATAGTTGGCGCTACTCCAGAAGAAATGCTAAAACTGGGATATAAACCGGTAGGCAAAGATTTTCCAGTATTTCTACACCCTAAAACTCATGAGGAATATGCTTTAGCGCGTACCGAACGAAAGGTCAGTAAAGGATATACTGGCTTTGAGTTTCATGCAGATCCTAGTGTAACTTTAGAAGAGGATTTAAGGCGTCGCGATCTTACCATAAATGCAATTGCTGAGACATTAGATGGAGAATTAATTGACCCATTTAATGGTAAACAGGACTTAGAAAATAAGGTTTTGCGTCATGTTTCCGAAGCTTTCGCTGAGGATCCAGTGAGGATTTTACGGGTAGCAAGATTTGCCTCTCGCTTTGGGGATTTTACAATTCATCCCGCTACTATGCATTTAATGCGCCATATAGTTAAGGCTGGTGAAATTGATGCTTTGGTTGCAGAACGAGTGTGGCAAGAGTTATATCGTACCCTCGGGCTATCATTTCCATGGCGATTCTTTGAAGTTTTAAAAGATTGTAAAGCGTTGCCAATTTTGTTTCCTGAAATTGATAAATCATTTCCTAAAATAATTAAAGTTTTAAGGGCAGTGACAGCATTAACTACGAAAGAATCTATACGTTTTGCAGCATTGCTTAGCTACCTAGATCAGCGAGGAATTGAGAGTTTATGTATGCGTGTTAAAATACCGGGTACCTATCGAGATTTGGCGTTACTAGTAAATAAATATCAACATGATTTTCATAGTGCATTAAAGCTAAACTCAGAGGAATTATTGATACTATTAGAACATGTTGATGCTTTTCGAAGACCTAAAAGATTTACAGATTTTTTACTAGCTTGTGAAGCAGGCTCAACTAAGATTCCATCTCAGCAATTCGAGAAACTTAGTAAAGCTCACAAATTAGCTGCTCAAGTCTCTGTTAAATTGATATTAGATCGTGGTTTTACTGGGGAAAGGATAAATAAAGAATTACATCGACAACGCAAAGTGGCTATCGAAAGATATTACTGCTTTAGTACATATTGAGTGACGCAACTAGTCCCATCACTTGCTAACATTACAAAGGGGGGTACAAATTGTACCCCAGTTGCTGTTTAGCTCGTTATCTCGACTACGCATACGTTTAATGTAGATGAGTCTACAAAGCGGGATTAAGGCGATTCATTAATGCGTAACACAGTTCTTGCGTTCCCTGTTTTTTTAGAGCCGAAATTTTAAATACCGGTCCCTTCCATTTTAGTTGTTTTATAATATTTGAACTTCGCAATTCAATTTCTTGTTCTGTTAACATGTCAATTTTGTTAAATACTAACCAGCGTTCTTTGTTAGCTAGTTCTGAACTAAATTTAGCTAATTCGTCAATGATGGCATTTGCGGCTATAGTAGGGTCACTGCCATCGATAGGAGCTATATCGATAAGATGCAATAAAATGCTAGTGCGCGATAAATGTCTTAAAAATCTAATGCCGAGTCCCGCTCCTTTGCTGGCTCCAGGAACTAGACCTGGTATATCGGCAATTACAAAACTACGATGTTCTTCAATACGAACTACTCCTAAGTTTGGTTGCAGAGTAGTAAACGGATAATCTGCCACTTTAGGCCGAGCTTCGGAAACGGCGCGTATGAAAGTAGATTTACCAGCATTAGGCATGCCTAATAAGCCGACATCTGCTAGGACTTTTAGTTCCAAATGTAGATCGCGTTTTTCACCAGGAGTGCCTTTGGTAGTTTTACGAGGCGCTCTATTGGTACTGGTCTTAAAATGCACATTACCGAGGCCGTGAACTCCTCCTTTTGCAACGCAAAACTTTTGCCTCGGTTTAATTAAATCGCCTATCAATTCGTTGGTATCAGCATCAAAAACAGTTGTTCCTACCGGAACTTCGATAATTAAATCTGTACCGCTTTTGCCAGTACGTTTTGCACCCATGCCATTTTGGCCATGCTGTGCTTTATGAATGCGGTGATGTCTAAAATCGACTAAAGTATTAAGATTTTTATCGGCTAGTAAATAAACATCGCCCCCATCTCCACCATCGCCTCCGTCGGGACCACCTCTGGGAATAAATTTTTCGCGCCGAAAACTTAAACAGCCGTCGCCACCATCGCCGGCTTCAACTCGGATTTTTGCCTCATCTACAAACTTCATTTTTTACTTTCTTGTTGTTTTGTCTCTTCCGTTGGGACAATGGAGTTAAAATGTGAATTGCTTTTTTCAACATATGTATCTTCATCAGTTTCAATAGTCTCGACTTTTTCGTATTCAATTAAATATTTGCGCCTTTGTAAATAAGCATTACGGACAAGGACATAAGGGTCAAATGCTCGCTCTATTAATCCGTCAGTAGGCAATAAATTAACTCGAAGCCGAATGAAATTTGTGCCGCTTAATTCTAAATGAGCTTCCCATGGATGAATATATGGATAAACCGTAAAGAATCTGTAATCGATTATTAATCCAATGCCGTCCCTTAGTGTACTTGGTCCCAAAATAGGAATTACAAAGTAAGAAGAATTTTTCATTCCCCATCTGGCAAATGTTAAACCGAGATCTTGTTCGCGTCTTTTAAGTCGAAAATGGGTTGCAACATCAAATAATCCACCGATGCCAAGTGTAGTATTAAAGAAGCATCTCCAAGCATCAGCTATTGCCCAACCAATTTTTAGTTGTAGAAGATCGTTGGCAACAGTAGAAGTTTCGTCTAAATTATCAAAAAAATTGCTTACTCCAGTTTTAACCGGATTAGGCAAAATGGCATCATATACTTCTGCTACAGGTTTAATTGTCAATTTATCAATTTTTCTATTGAAAGAGAACATAGCTCGGTTGTAAACTTCGAATGGATCTTGTGGGTCAGCTGGTTTTTTAGTTGTACAACTAGCTATAATGGTTATAGATATTATTAAGGTTGTTTTTGCAATCCTATTTAGGTTTAAAAATTTATGCATTTTTAAATCCATTTTATTTTAGATTATCATATAATAACATAGAAATATGGAATGACGCGATATCCTTTATTTTAGGGCACCGAAACGAAAGCGTCATCCTCGCGAAAGCGAGGATCCAAGGTAGCATTGTAAATGCTGGATTCCCGCGTTCGCGGGAATGACGTCAGAGGTGTTTCTAGGGATTACAGCATAATTTGTAATACGAGGTAATGATTATGATAACTAAACAAACTGGTACTGATACGGTAAAACAAGGATTGGCTCAAATGCTAAAAGGTGGCGTTATCATGGATGTGGTTAATCCAGAGCAAGCGAAAATTGCTGAAGATGCTGGTGCTTGTTCAGTAATGGCGTTGGAACGTGTTCCAGCAGATATACGTGCTGCTGGAGGTGTGGCGCGCATGGCCGATCCTGAAATTGTAGCCAAAATTATGGATACGGTCAGCATTCCAGTCATGGCCAAATGTCGGATTGGCCATATTACAGAAGCTCGCATATTAGAGGCTTTGGGAGTTGATTATATTGATGAGTCGGAAGTACTCACTCCAGCAGATGAACTGTATCATATTAATAAGCGTGAATTTAAAGTGCCATTTGTTTGTGGCACGCGTGACCTAGGTGAAGCGTTACGCCGTATTGGAGAAGGTGCAGCGATGATTCGTACCAAAGGTGAACCTGGTACCGGAAATGTTGTTGAAGCGGTGCGCCATATGCGTAGAATATGGCGTGAGATCAATACCTTGAAAAATATGCCTGACGATGAATTAATGACCGAAGCTAAACATTTTGGCGCTCCATATCAATTGTTAATGCAAACAAAGCAATTAGGTCGTCTTCCGGTGGTTAACTTTGCTGCAGGCGGTGTGGCAACCCCTGCGGATGCAGCATTAATGATGCAATTGGGTGCTGAAGGTGTGTTTGTTGGCTCTGGAATTTTCAAATCAGAAGATCCAGCAAAACGTGCCAGTGCAATTGTCCAGGCTGTAACCCATTATAATGATCCTAAAATTCTCGCCGAAATTTCTCGTGGGCTTGGGATACCTATGTCCGGAATTAATATAAAGCAGATTCCTGAAGTAGAGCTTATGGCAACTCGAGGCAATTAGAATATGGTAATAAAGGTTGGAGTCTTAGCTTTACAAGGAGATTTTGCTGAACACATATCAATGTTAACTAATCTCGGTATAAAAGCTGTGGAAGTGCGTTTGCCAAAAGATTTGGAATCACTTCACGGATTAATTATACCTGGAGGTGAAAGTACAACTATTAGCCGTTTAATTCATCAGTGGAAATTATTACAACCGATTTGTGAACATGCAACAAAAGGAATGGGCATTTGGGGAACTTGTGCTGGTGCTATTCTTCTTGCTGAACGTGGAGCCGATTTGATGCAGCATAAGGGATTGCAGTTGATGGACATTACTATTGTACGTAATGCATTTGGGCGGCAAGTTAATAGTTTTGTTATCGAATTGAATTTTCCAGCTATCGGGAAACAGCCTTTTTCTGCAGTATTTATTAGAGCGCCTGCTATAACAGAAGTTGGATCTAAAGCTAAGGCTTTAGTTTTTCTGGATGATGGTACTATTGTTGCAGCACAACAGGGTAAATTATTAGCTACATCATTTCATCCGGAATTAACAAATGATGATCGATTTCATAGGTATTTTTTGGAATTAATCACTCGAGTTAAGTAATAAATTTTCCTAAGGCACTTTATCCTCCTTCGCAGAAGACCATGGGTTTACGCGTGGGAATCTATGTAATATTTATGTTATAGAGGCGTGCAGATAGGATAATTAATGTTGCAAATTATACCCAATATAGTATAATTAAAAAGGGTGGAGATTACTTTTTATAAAAAAGCCAGCGGGAGAAGTCCGGTAAAAGATTTTATACAACATAACTTAAAACCCTGAGCGTAAGCTCAGGGATGAAGTTTTCCCTGAATCGTGCTGTAATGTGGTACGATGAAATTAAGGAAACAAAGTCATTGTGTGTATAAATGTG
>CAYFQQ010000057.1:0-1668 GCA_964345265.1 uncultured Coxiellaceae bacterium | reverse complement strand
AGATCTACTTTGAGTAAAACTAGTGAGCCATCTCGTGCATCATAGGCTTTTTTTAACCACTTAAATGTTTGATTTATATCACCAAGACCTGCATAATTCACAGCTATATCTTAAGAAGAGAAATGTTTTCGTGGGGATAAGTACATTAATAGCTTCTTCTTTATTACTTGAAATAGCAAAAGCATGTACTGAGTTTGTTTTTAGTTTTTTAAATATCTAAAGCTTGAACCTAACAAATATTTAAAATTTACTTACATTAAGGAGGGATAACCTATGGATTTTCAGCATTATCTCCAACAATTAGTATCTTGGTTTCTGTCGAGTGGATTACAAATTATTTTAATTGTTGTTTTAGCCGTGTTGGCCATGTACCTCACAAGAATTCTGGCAACCCGCCTGGTTGCTATTTTTGGTGAACAAAAAAAAGATATAGAATTTCAAAAGCGGACAGAGACCCTTGGTTCAGTTATTCGCTACGTGTTAAAGATTTTAATTATAATTGTCGCAGCAATGATGATATTAAAAGAGCTTGGAATCGAAATTGGGCCGATTTTGGCAGCTGCTGGAATAATCGGTTTAGCAGTTGGTTTTGGTGCACAACACGTTGTACAAGATGTGATCAGTGGTTTTTTCATCCTCATGGAAGACCAAATCCGCGTTGGTGATGTTGTCCAGATTACGGACAAGGGAGGTTTGGTTGAAAAAGTAAATCTGCGAATGACAATTCTTCGAGATCTAGCTGGGAATGTACACTATGTGCGAAATGGTCAGATTGACGTTGTTACGAATATGACTAAAGACTACTCACGCTACGTATTTGACATTGGTGTTGCTTATCGCGAGAATGTGGATGAGGTAATTGAAGTCATTAAAGAGATTGACGAAGAACTACGTAGTGATCCAGAGTATAAAGATGATATTCTAGAACCCTTAGAAGTCCTTGGACTCGATCAATTTGCAGACTCAGCTATCATTATTAAAGCACGCACAAAAACCAAACCAATCAAACAATGGCGTGTGGGGCGCGAATTCAATAGAAGGATGAAAAAGAAATTTGAAGAAAAAAATATCGAGATTCCATTCCCGCATAGAACTTTGTACATGGGAGAAAATAAAAATGGTGAGTCGCCTCCACTTCATATTGCCATGACCAATAGCATTAACAACATAAATAAACTGGCAAAATCCTAATTTATTATCGAAATCTTGCTTTGGTCTAATGCACCGTGCTTCAACTAAGTGCCTATCCATGCAGTAGGTGGCGCCATATATCGTCCTATCCTATATGTCTGCATAAATAAAAAATATCTATCAGTTCACGTATTTAATAAATACAGGAAGTGGGTAGTTATGGCTAGGAGCCGAATTTAAAAAGACCAATACAGTAACGTGGATTAATATTGATGGGCTGCACGATTTTGACAAAATTTTTTATCTTTTTACTCTTTACTCTTGTGTATTTGTCCTTCCTGAATATTACTAATTTTTTTAAATTTTGTCAATATTCTGCCGCCCATCAATATTAATCCACGTTACTGTATGGGTCTTTTTTAATTCGGCTCCTAACCATAACTACCCACTTCCTGCATTTATTAAATACGTCAAATGATAGATATTTTTTATTCATGCAGCCAAATAGGATAGTCAATATATGGTGCCACCTACTGC
>CAYFQQ010000056.1:0-7484 GCA_964345265.1 uncultured Coxiellaceae bacterium | reverse complement strand
ATGATTTTCTAATAATTTTTTCCTAACAATTGGCACTTTGATTGTGGCGCGAGTAATAATTAATTTTAGTGGTTTGGGTTGCTCTTTTCGTATTACATACAGAGTAACTTTGGTTCCTTTTTTTCCACGTATCATTGCAATAGCTTTAGCTATCGATATATCTTTGGTTAATTTATTATCGATACGAATAATTATGTCTCCTGCCTTGATGCCTGCTTGTTGCGCTGGAGAACCATCTAGTGGACTAATTACTCTAAGAGCTCCAAATTCGGGTACCACTGTTATACCGATTCCGTCAAATTCTCCAGAAGTTATTATTTTCAAACTTTTTAAATCTTCTTTGTCTAAGTAGGATGAATGTGGATCAAGCTTATTCATCATGCCTTCTATAGCATTGTCGAGTAACTGTTTATCACTGACAGGTTTTATATAATATTTATGAATGCTATTTATTATGTTGGATAAACGCTGCAGCTGTGAGGCAGGAATCGTTGATGTTGAAGATTTAATAGCTTCTGCGTTTGCAAAATTTATACTAAGAAAATATATCGTATAAATTGCCAAGAAGATTTTACATATTGTTTTCATATCAACTACACCATAATTTTGGGTCAACCGGTTTTCCGTTATGGCGAATAGCAAAATATAAACTAGAATAATTATAACCGCCACTTTGACCTACAGTAGCAATCACATCTCCAGATTGAACTGTATCGCCAACTTGTTTATAGAGACTGTTATTACGTCCATATAAACTCATATAACCATGACCATGATTAATAATTAACAATAATCCGTAGCCTTGTAACCATTGGGCAAATACTACACGTCCAGAAGAAATAGCGTAGACGTTTTGCCCTTCAGGAGCTCGAATTATTATACCATCCCATTTTAACTGGCTACATTCGATTTGGGAACCATATAAATCTTCAATTTTACCTTTGACTGGCCAATGTAATTTTTTATGTAATTGATTCAAGGGGGTAGCAAAATCGGCTGATATAACTGAAGCTTTTAAGCGCGCTATTACTTCTTCAAGAACTTTTTTGTTTGCAAGTAATTTATTAAGTTTTTGTTGTTGCGTTTTCAGTTGTAAATTGATGCCATGCAATAAATAAATATGTTGTTGTTTGCTTGCAGTTAATTTTCTATATTCCTGTTGCTGTTGTCGTTTTAAAGTTGATAGCTTTCTTGTCTGCTTTACAGTATTCAGTTTATTTTTATGTAGCTGTTGCAACGTTTTACTTATTCGATTAATTAATTGGATACGGGATTTCTGCAAATAGTTATAATACATAAAAATACGACTTAATTGATTTGGGTCCCGATGATTAAGTAGTAGCTTAAGATAAGTTTGATTGCCTAACATATACGTAGTACGGATTTGTTGTGCTAGATTATTTTGTTGCATAGCTAATGAATTTCGATATTTGATTTTGTTAATATTTAATTTTTTGAGCAGGGTATACTGTTGATTTAGTTGCTGCTCAGTTTTTCGTAATTCAATAGCTAGTCCACCTGCAGCAACTTCATTTTCTTTTAGCATCTGTTGTAATGTTTTTTGTCTATGATGAGTAGCTATTATGTTTGTGGTTAACTTTTTAATCGTTTTATTTAATTTATTTAATTGCTCTGTTTTAGTTTGTGCTTGAACGGGGTTAATGGTTAATGATAAATATATTGCAAAGAAAGTTGCTGTCTTCATTGTACGTAATTTTTTAAATATGTCATTCCCGCGAAGGCGGGAATCTACAATCCTAGATACCCGCTTTCGCGGGTATGACGGTAAAGTTTTCATAGTAGTTTAACCAATGACTTCCCCGTCATTTCCTTAGGTGGTTTAATGTCCATTAAATATAACAATGTTGGTGCTACGTCGATAAGCATGGCATGATCATTGACTATTTTGGCATTACGTCCCACGTAAATAAATGGCACTGGAGAGCAGGTGTGTGCTGTATGTGGTTGACCGGTTTCTGAATTTAACATTTTTTCTGCATTACCGTGGTCAGCAATAATTATGACTTCTCCGTTGACATTAATAATTGCAGCAACACTACGTCCTAAACAAGTATCAACTGCCTCTAATGCTTTAATAGTAGCTGCAAAATTGCCGGTATGGCCAACCATATCAGGGTTGGCAAAATTGCAAGCAATGAAATCGTATTTATTAGAATTAATTGCCTCGATTAATTTATCGGTTACCTCAAAAACGCTCATTTCAGGTTTCATGTCATAAGTTGCAACTTTTGGAGATGGCACTAAAATACGATCCTCGTTTGGAAATATTCGTTCCTCGCCACCATTTAAGAAATAGGTAACATGGGCATATTTTTCTGTTTCTGCAATTCGTAGTTGCTTCAAATTGTGTTTAGCTATCACTTCACCAAGAACATTGTGTAATTTTAATGGTGGAAAAGCCACTTTGACATTAAGATCAGCTGAATATTGAGTGAAGGTTACGTAATCTGTAAGCTCTGGCCATAGTTGACGCTTAAAATCTTTAAATTTTTTATCAACGAATGCGTGACTTAATTCTCTTCCTCGATCAGCACGAAAATTTATAAATACTATTGAATCACCATTCTGAATAGTAACGGGCTTTTCTTTAGGATCATGAATGCAAGTTGGTTTCACAAACTCGTCAGTTTCACCGCGAGCGTAAGCCATCTGTAAACCTCGTTCAGCAGTTGCAGTATAAAATTCAGCTTTACCTTGAGTTAACATATCATAGGCAAGTTGAACGCGATTCCAACGCTTATCTCGATCCATGGCGTAAAAACGTCCAGTTATCGAAGCAATTTTACCGCATCCTAAATTCTTTAAAGTATTTTGCATCATGTCGATATAAATCTGTGCTGATTTAGGGGGGCTGTCACGTCCATCAAGAAAAGCATGGATATAAAAGTGTTTCATACCACGTTCAGCAGCTAATTGTGCCATAGCCTGAATATGCTTCATATGGCTATGAACTCCACCGTTTGATAATAAACCCAAGATATGTAGGACTTTATTTGCTCGTTGAGTTCTATCTATCATATTTGTCAGTACAGAATTAACAAAAAACTCACCATTATCTATCGTTGTATTAATACGAGTTAGATCTTGAGGGGCAAATCTGCCAGCACCGATATGCAAATGACCGACCTCGGAATTTCCCATTTGCCCTTCAGGCAGACCTACAGCTAATCCTGATGCTTTTAGTAGAGTATGTGGATATTGTGACCATAGTCTATCAAAATTTGGAGTGTTTGCGGCTGCAATGGCATTACCACTGGTTTCTTCACTGTAACCCCAACCGTCTAAAATCAAGAGCATGATTGGTTTAATCATAGTTATTTTGTGTTTTCGTAAAAACTTAATTGTAACGAATACACATAAATGTGTATACTGGCGTGTTATGGATCAGTTAATTCAATTTGTTGTTAATCACTGGCTGCTTTGGGTTGCTTTAGTACTAGTTATCATTTTGTTGGTATACGAAGAGACCAAACGCAATGTGAGAGGAGTGCAGCAGGTTTCTCCTCAGCAACTTACTAATTTAATAAATCGTGAAAATGCAGTGGTTGTTGACGTGCGTGAAGCAACCGGCTTTGAACAGGGACACATAACGTCTGCTATCCATATACCTCTTACCAAACTTGAGGAAAGCATTAATAAATTAAATAAATATAAGAATAAACCGATCGTCCTAGTCTGTGATGTTGGGCAGATGTCTGCTAGAGCTAGTGTTATTTTACGGAAGCAAGGATTTGAGAGAATATACTTTTTGTCAGGTGGTATTGCAGCGTGGCAAAGAGCTGGTTTGCCAATGGTAAAAGATTAAAATAAAAAGGTTATAATTATGACTAAAGAGACAAAACAACAGGAAACTACGAAACCGGAATTTAATATTCAGCGCCTTTATATAAAAGATATTTCATTTGAAGCACCGGGTTCTCCAAAAGTATTTCGAATTAAATGGCAACCAGAAGTAAATGTGGACTTAAATATTGAAACTCATCACTTAGAAGATAATATCCACGAGGTGGTGCTTAAAGTTACTACTACTGCTAAATTGGCGAATGAAACTGCTTTTTTGGTAGAAGTTAAACAGGCAGGGATTTTTACTATCAAAGATTTTGACAACAAGCAATTTCAAGCTATGTTAGGTAGTTTCTGTCCATCGATACTATTTCCATATGCGCGAGAAATAATTTCTGACCTGACGATGCGTGGAGGTTTTCCACCATTATATTTAGCACCAATTAATTTTGAGGCATTATATCAACAACAATTAGAGAGAGAAAAAGGTACGACTACAGGAACCGTACATTAAGTTTAAATACGATAAATTCGATGAGGACACAGCTCACTATTCTCCGCGTAGTAATTTGTTTTCCTTTGCGACATAGTTTTGATTATCTACCGCCACAAGATTGGAATGGCGGAATTTTAAAGCCTGGAGTAAGAGTAAAAGTCCCATTCGCACAACGCACCACTGTTGGTATATTACTAGAGCTCAGCTCTGAACCGCGTATCGATGTCGGTAAACTTAAACACATCATTGAAATTCTGGACGATAAACCGTTATTGTCAGAGAAATTAATCAAGTTGAACATTTGGGCAAGTGATTACTATCATTATCCGATTGGTGAAGTGATGTTAAATAACTTGCCTAAGTTATTGCGTGAAGGTAAGGCAGCCGAGTTGCGGAAAGCTTCGATTGATATGCCGCCGTCAGCAGAAGTTCCTTCTGTGCAACTTAATAAAAAGCAACAGGAAGCAGTTAGTAGTATTGATATTAATGATGGTTTCAAGGTTTTTCTGCTTGATGGTGTAACCGGTAGCGGGAAGACAGAGGTTTATTTACGAGTTATCGAAAGAGTAATAAATGATGGAAAACAAGCATTAGTGTTAGTTCCGGAAATTAGTCTGACTCCACAAACAGTAGCTCGATTTCAGAGTAGATTTTCTACTCATATTGCAGTATTGCATTCTAGATTAACCAATCGAGAGCGTTTGAATGCATGGTTGATGGCTAAACAGAATTTAGCACCGATCGTTATTGGTACTCGTTCAGCGATATTTGTTCCTTTGTCTAAACTGGGAATAATTATTCTTGATGAGGAGCACGATTTATCTTTCGAGCAGCAATCGGGTTTACGTTATTCAGCACGTAATGTAGCAATAATTCGAGGTAAATTGGAAAATGTGCCAGTAATTTTAGGTTCAGCCACTCCATCATTAGAGAGTCTATATAACGCGCAATGTAAACGTTATACTAAATTACGACTGCCTGAACGGGCAGGTGTGGCAATTCATCCGAGTTTCCATGTTATTGATATGCGTAGTCAGAAATTGGTCGAAGGTGTTGCGACCAAATTAATTCAAGAAATGAAACGTCATTTACAACAAGGGGGTCAAATACTGTTATTTCTCAATCGACGTGGTTATTCGCCAACACTGCTCTGTCATAACTGTGGTTTTGTTGTGCAATGTAGCCGATGTGATGTCCCAATGACATTACACCGAAAACCACATTATCTGCATTGCCATCATTGTGGAGCTACTAAACCGGTGTATAAAACTTGTCCAGAGTGCAGTAGTGATCAGTTAATACCTCTTGGTTTAGGTACCGAACGTGTCGAGGAAGCTATAAAGGATATTTTTCCTAAAGCTGCATTACTTCGTGTAGATCGTGATACTGCAAGTCGTAAAGATTCTATGCACATAATGCTAAATAATATTCGCGATAATAAATGTCAAATATTAATCGGAACTCAAATGTTAGCCAAAGGTCATCATTTTCCCAATGTTACTATGGTAGTGATCCTTAATGTTGACAGTGGTTTGTTAAGTTCAGATTTTCGTGCTCAGGAACATATAGCACAATTGATTATCCAAGTTGCTGGTCGTGCCGGTCGTGCTGAAAAACCAGGTGAAGTTTGTATTCAGACTCATAATCCTAATCATCCCTTATTACTTAAGTTGATTAATCATAGCTATTATGATTTTGCTATAGAAAATCTAGTTGAACGTCGCAATGCAAATTTGCCACCGTTCATATATTTTGCATTAATAAGAGCTGAAGCTAAGGCTAAAGCTACAGCATTACAATTTCTTGAACAACTTAGAGATAAAACGAAAAAGTTAGTAACGACTAGTGTGAAATTATTGGGTCCGATTCCTGCACCTATGCAGCGTAAAGCTGGTTACTATCGAGCGCAGCTGCTAATGAATAGTAAAAATCGAAGTGCTCTACATAGTTTATTGGATCTTTTAGTGCAACAGGCAGAAACTTTAAAATTAAGTCGCCAAGTCCGTTGGTCGTTAGATGTAGATCCGGTGGATATGTTTTAATTATTAAATATCTTCTTCTTTACGTTTAGTTAATACTTCGTGACCAGTTTTAGTAACTAATATAGTGTGTTCCCACTGCGCAGATAAACTATGATCTTTAGTTACCACAGTCCAACCGTCTGATAGAGTTTTTATGTAGCGTTTACCAGCATTGATCATAGGTTCGATAGTAAAAGTCATGCCTGGCTGTAGAATAATACCAGTATTTGCTTCACCGTAGTGTAGTACTTGTAAGTCTTCATGGAATTTCTTGCCAATCCCATGTCCACAATATTCTTGAACCACTGAGAAATGATGGCTTGCAGCGTGGTTTTGGATAGCAGCGCCAATATTACCTAGATGAGCGCCGGGTTTGACTTGTTTTATACCAAGATATAAACACTCTTGAGTAACTTTTACGAGGCGTCTTGCCATAATAGAAGGTTTACCAACTAAAAACATTTTGCTGGTATCGCCGTAATAGCCGTTCTTTATGACGGTTATGTCTATGTTAATAATATCGCCATCTTTTAATTTTTTGTCACCGGGAATGCCGTGGCAAATAACATGATTGATCGAAGTGCAGATAGATTTTGGAAATCCTCGGTAATTAAGAGGTGCAGGAATAACTTTTTGTTCATTAATCATGTAATCATGACAAATTTGGTCTAATTCGCCAGTCGTTATGCCAAATTTAACATGAGGTTCGATCATTTCAAGTACTTCAGCTGCTAAATGTCCTACTTGGCGCATTTTCTCGATTTGTTGTGGAGTTTTTATATCAACCATGGTGTTTTCGTATTGTTATTTACTATAAAGGTATGATATAAAGCATATTATTTTTTAGCAAATAATTCACACACATATTGACAATGGTTTTGGGTGTTTTGTATCAAGTGCAGAATTAAACTATGGAATATGTGGAGGTATAACCCTTGGAGATAGATTATGAGTAAATTTACTATGCGCGAAATGTTAGAGGCCGGAATTCATTTTGGCCATCAAACTCGTTTTTGGAATCCAAAGATGGAACCTTACATTTTTGGAGTGCGGCATAAGATCCATATTATTAATTTAGAAAAAACCTTGCCTTTGTATCAAGAAGCAATAAATTTTATAAGTAGTGTAGCTGCTAAAAATGGCAAAATTTTGTTTGTTGGTAC
>CAYFQQ010000055.1:0-2032 GCA_964345265.1 uncultured Coxiellaceae bacterium | reverse complement strand
TATCAGCGAAGACGTAGACTTAGCATCTAGAAAAAAAGATTTTATTGACCGGTCTGTCAAGTGGATATTCGATTATTTCAAAATCGACAACCAATCTCAAATATGTGATTTTGGTTGTGGCCCGGGTTTGTATACGACAAGATTTGCCCAAAAAGGTGCCATTGTCACCGGTATAGATTTTTCTGAGAACTCAATTAATTATGCTATAGCTCAAGCTAAACGAAACAACTTAAAAATAGAGTACATTTTACAGGACTATCTAAAATTTGAAAGCGACAGTAAGTTTGATTTGATCACAATGATCTATTGCGACTTTTGCGTATTAAATCCGAGCCAAAGGACGATACTCCTGAAAAAGTTTCACAATTTTCTAAAAAATAGTGGCTTCATATTATTAGATGTAAGTTCTCTTACGCAATACAATGCAAGACAAGAAGAAAGTACATATGAATATTCAAGAAAAGATGGTTTCTGGTCTCCCGAACCCTATTATGCTTTTCACAACAGTTTTAAATATGAAGAAGAACGCCTCCTACTAGATAAATTCACTATCGTTGAAAAATCAATAATGCGCGAAATTTATAATTGGCTACAATGTTACAGCATTCAAACTATCTCTAAAGAATTGCAGCAAAATGGCTTCGAGATAGTGGATTATTTTGCAAATGTGACAGGAGATCCATATAAAGAAAACGCAACTGAAATTGCAATAGTTGCTAAAAAATTATATGTAAAACCATATAAAACCGCATGGATATGCCTATTCAGGGTTTGAAACCCAAACCATAGGTTTTTTGCACGAAGGAGCCCACTGGTCCAAGTTAATACAACTTTTACCTCTCTTGCCCAGTGTTTTTAGTACTACATCAAAAGGGAACAGGCATGCCTGTTCCCAGAGGTTATTTATTTTTTCTTTTTACGAGAAGTTTTCTTAGGCTTCTTCTCTTTTGCGCATTTTCCACCTGGTCCACATGTCATAATTAAATCCTCCAAAATTTATTGAAAATACTATTTTATAACACAATTTACCATCTATACAACAAAATCTTCATTGCAATACCGTTACTATATTTATATAATTCACGGAGCATCCAAAAATTAGGAGAATAAATATGGGCATGACAAGAACAGATATCGTTAAACTCGATGTTAGTGAATTGATTAATTTGCTAAACAAAGCTTATGCAGATGAATGGTTTGCATATTATCAATATTGGGTAAGCAGCAAAATTATAGTGGGACCGATGCGAGAAACAGCCATTACCGAGCTAACAGAACATGCTGATGATGAATTAAAGCATGCTGGAATGTTAGCAGATAGAATCATTCAACTTGGTGGCACTCCGCTTACAAATCCGAATAACTTTAATAAAAATGCTAATTGCGCCTATCTGGAGCCATCAAATCCTAGCATAAAAGCAATTATTGAACTTGGAGTAGAAGGTGAACGCTGTGCGATTGAAGCTTATAACCATCTGCTAGAAATAACCAAAGACAAAGATGTAATAACCTACAACATGGTTTTGTCGATATTAGAAGATGAAGTTGAACACGAAACTGATTTTGAAGCTCTATTGGAAGACCTTAAAAATATCGCTTGAATTTAACATAAAGCGGCAAATGAACGCTGGGTGTCGCAAATGAAACATTCTTTTGCGTGACGATGCAGGCTATAGCTCTTGTGCTATCACTGACCGATATAATGATATTACTTTCTGGTAGCCCTTATATTTCCGGACAAACACTAAATCTTTCCAAAAAATATCAAAATGCCAATAATTATAAATAAAGAAGCTACTGTGTATTTCATAATGGCTGGAGCTATATATTTGCTAAGAAAAGCTCCTGCAAAAACTGATATTGCAGTGATTAGAGCATAGGCAGCTACTGATCCGATCCATACTGCTATTGGCTTAGGCGTTGTTGAATAAATGTTCCGTCATTCCCGCGCAAGCGGGAATCTCAAATTAGTTATTGAATAATGTCGTAATATAAATCGCGCCATGAAAGATTCATTTTCTCAATTAATTGT
>CAYFQQ010000054.1:0-4353 GCA_964345265.1 uncultured Coxiellaceae bacterium | reverse complement strand
TTGCAATTAATAAAATGAATCAACTTGGAATGCCTGCATATTAATTGCCATTGATATGAGATTCCCGCTTTCGCGGGAATGACGATCGTTATTAAGCTATTTATTCAACAACGCCGTTTCTCTACCACAACAATATCTGATTTGTCCACAGGTAGTTGTTTTTGATTCCTACGGGGAGTAGACCACATAATACACCTCACTTAAATTTTTATTGTTTTAGAAAATCCGCATAGTAATCTATGCATCAGCGTTAATTTATCGAATAAATATGACAATTTGATGACAAAATGAAAAAATTTAATTGCTGCAGAAGAGAAATCTCGTAGGGAACAGGCATGACTGTTCCTATTTCCTGGATCCCGGTCAAGTCGCGGGATGACGAAAAAAAGAGGGAAGACGAAAAGAGTTGTGCGGGAAGACAGGTACCTTAGCCTAGATTAGCCTGATTACCTTGTAAATTGTTTTGCTTGGTTTTTATGTTAATCTCTTTAGCTTGGATGTTTATATTCCCTTCCCTATCTATATGTATTTTTGCCCCTGACTGAGCGATGGTAATATCACCAGAATGTTTGGTAATAATATTGATGCTTTTACCAACTTTGAAATAGCAACTTCCTCCAGTATTGTTTATATTTAAATCACCTTGCAGCGCATTTATTGTTACCGTATCTTTACATTTAATTAAAGTATGCTGACCACTTTTCAGAATCAGATCTTTAGTTTCAGCTTCGAGATTAATATCATGCTGAGTTTTGAATTTTATATCTCGTCCCGCCTGTAATTGAATATCTTGGTTTTTGGTATTAGTTCTGCATGCATTGCATACATTTACGACATGATTATTACCTGATTGATGACTATTAGTATCTTCGCTTTTGTGTAATAAACCTTTTTGTGCAGTTATGTTCATATCGCCTTGTTGTGTTGCTAAGCGAACTTTATGAGCATTGTTTTTTGCATTAAGGCTTAAAATGTTTTGTTTATCTTTGGTAAATAACTCGGTTCGCCTTTCCTCTTTGTTGTCGTCCATTAGTAATTCATTGTTACCCCAAGTACGCAGAATGTTTTGACTAGAATTTTTTGATGTAACCGGACTGGATGTATCAGGATTTGGTGCCACACCTAATAGGATAGGTCGATTGATATCGCCATTTATACATGTGTAAAGGACTTCCGTCCCTTTATGTAACGGAAAATGCATGCCATAGTCTTGACCTGAGTAATGTTGCATTAATCTGATCGGATTGCTGGCCCGCCCTTCCCTCGTATCAATTAAGTCATATAGCATGCGAATTCGGTAACGACCTTGTTCATCCAAATAAGCATAGTCACCGCCAGTAGATTCGATAACTGCTGTTTGTACACCATTTAATGGTTTAGGTTTTGTTATAGGGTGACGGTAAGGAATATCGGTTGGTATCAGCATTATTTTATTGTGGTAAGTTCGATCGTATTTAACTTCGCCATAAATTTGTCCAGCACTTTGATCGCCTTTAATGTGCACTGATATTATTCGGTAAGTTCTGTTGTAACTAGAAATCGGGTGATCGGTTAGTTCGATTTTTTGTCCTGGCAGCAAATTTGGGCAGTTAGTTTCTAGTTCTACGACATATCTTTGCCAATCTAATGCTTGTTGACGAATTTTTACAAATTGTTCTGCCTCCTGTTGAGTTGAGAAATTCTCTCCATAAATATAATGTTTGCCAAAACTAGGAATTGAATTTCGAGATGAGCTTTCTGCAATAAGTTCGACTTCGGGTGTTTTATAATTGTAATCGTGTAATTTTACGTTTTTGGTCATTAGTTTTGAGTTAGAGGTGAAGGCAAAAGCTGTCTCAAGACAGTGATTAGTTCCCCCTGGTATTTGAATTAAAAGCTGGTTACCATTAGCCCCCTGCCAATTTGGTAATTGATTTATGTCATCAGTTACTATTAGTTTTTTTTCGATAAGGGCAAAGAATAAGCCAAAATGATTTAATTGGCGTAATAAAAAATCGACATCAGATTCATTATGTTGAATAAATATTTCACGTGTAACGTATCGATGTTTTATTCTAAGTTCATAATTATCTTTATTCCAACCATGACAATTTAACAATTCAGTGATTAATTTACTGATATCTTTTTGTAAATAAATTCGATTAAATGTAGTAAGTTTTAAAGAGTGAAGAGGAGAACACAAAGTTATTACATAGTTATATTTCTGTGAATCTGGAATTATACCATATCCCTGTATATCAGTGACAATACCATAGATATTAGTATTACTGCTTGTGCCTTTAAGAGTTAACGTTGCCTGCTTATTAATAAAATCAGCAAGATTTAGCTGCTCATTATTATTTACTTGCAAAGTAAATTGATAGTCTTGTGATAGTGAAAAATCTTTACTCTCAAAAGTTTCAACAGCTATATTTTTGTCATTGGTATATAGATAAAAATGAGATCGATTGAGTTGCTGTTCCTTATTGACCATAAGAAACAATGTAAAAGAAAAATTCTATTTGCACAATACAGTATTACTTGATGATTACTCTGGTGCCTCGTGGGCCCATCTTGACGAAATATTTATTTAGCCACTCTGCGTCTTCGTAAAACATTCGTACACACCCATGACTGGCGTGAAGGCCTGGTAGGTCGCCAGCATGCATCGCATAGCCGTTGAAGAAGTACATACAATATGGCATAGGTGCACCCCCTTCGGGAATTGGATACTTTTCAGATATACAATAAGCATCACCTTTTGAAAATACAAAGAAAGTTCCCCGTGGAGTGTTACATGCCCTTTGAATATCAGGACACCACCCTTTACCACCAGATACCGGTCCCCAGTGAATTAAATAACCGTTTATATCGTATGCACCGAACGCGTGTTTTTCTATGTTGATGATAACTACTTTTGTTTTTAATGGTCTAATAGCGTACGGTAGGGGAGAAATATCCATATGGTTTATTTGCATTAAATTGTTAGGCACAGCAATTATAAGCCCAGGATATAATTCTAAATTCCTGCGATTTAATCGCATAATAATGCGTCGCTTTTTTTTGTTTGGCCAGAGTTTTCTCCAAGTATCTCCTCTTCTAGCTTTGATGCAGGTATAGCCTTGAATCGAACAGAAGCGACGTGCATAATTTTTAGCAGCTATTGGTATAGAGTTAAAAAGCAGCATAAATATTGCGATGAATAATAAACTTCCTTTCGGCTTAAGCATGAAAAGCTCCTATACTGATGTTTAGTACAAATAAATAGTACAATAACGAGTTATAAGGTCAAGGAATAATTTTGAAATATTATTTCGATTTAATTAATTTTAAATGTGGTTTTTTAGTTTTAGCTTTGGAAGTTTTTTCAGTAATTTCATATTTATAATTTTCTATGTCTTTAGATGAAAATGCCATACCTTGACTAGTCTCCTGAGCAAAAATTGCCATGACGGAAGGAATTGGGAGGTATATATGAAAAAGTTTTCCACTAAAACGAGCGTCAAATTCTATAGCGTCATTACCAATACGAAGATTCTGTGCCGCTCGTTGTGATATATTTAGTGTAATTTTGTCGTCTTTTACATATTTTTTGGGAACAATGACGTGTGGGAGTTTACTATTTGCAGTAATATATGGTGTTAAATCATTATCTGCTATCCATTCATACAGACCTCGAATCAAATAAGGTCGACTAGGAGTCATATTCTTCTCTTAATTCATATTCAAGGTCAGAAAGGCTTCCCTTAAAAGATGGACGTGCAAAAATGCGTTTAGCATATTCTTTGATTGGCTTAGCTCGGTTCGAAAGTTGAATACCAAGCGTAGGTAGTCGCCATAATAATGGAGCGATGTAACAGTCCATTAAAGAAAAATCTTCGCTTAAAAAATAAGGTAAATCTAAAAATAAAGGAGCCACTTCCTCTAACTGTTCATGCAAAGCTTTGCGTGCTTTTTCGACTTGTGAAGCTTTTCCATTTTCAATAACGTGCAAATGAGTAAACCAATCTCTTTCTATACGGTGCATCATTAATTTACACTTAGCTCGTGCTATAGGATAAACCGGCAATAATGGTGGATGAGGAAAACGTTCATCCAAATATTCCATAATTACTAGTGGTTCATACAACACCAAATCCCTGTCAACTAAAGTAGGTACAGTACAATACGGGTTAAGGCTTACTAAATCTTCTGGTGGATTATTAGGATCAATATGCAAAATGTCTACGTTTACTCCTTTTTCTGCTAATACTATACGTACTCGATGGCTATATACGTCTGATGCACCGGAGTGCAATGTCATTACTGATCTTTTTACAACTGTCATATACTTAACCTCTTTAGCTTTAAACTAAAAAATATGGCTGGGGAACT
>CAYFQQ010000053.1:0-2537 GCA_964345265.1 uncultured Coxiellaceae bacterium | reverse complement strand
TATCAGGTTCGATATCTAATGCTTTACCAATTAATTTTTGATCAGCGATCTTGCCATTAATTCGTAAAATTTTATTGCGGTAAACAATATGATCACCCGGAATACCGACCACTCGTTTTATGAATATTATCTTAGGATTATCCGGCCAGCGAAATAATGAGATATCACCGCGTTGTGGTTCGCCAATATTTACAATTTTATAATTTATAACAGGCAGTCGTAATCCGTATGCAAATTGGTTAACTGCTATAAAATCACCTGGTAATATCGTAGGCATCAAGGAACCTGTTGGTACACGATACGGCTGGATTAAAAATGAACGGATTAATAATACTATTAGTAATATCGGAAAAAATGACCTTGAATAGTCAATTAGAAGAGATTTTTTTTTGCCTGCCCTTTTTCGCCTTGCAGCAAAAAACAATACGTCTATTAAGGTTATTACACCAGTGATTAAAACTAGCGCTGTTAATATCAAAGGAAAATCAAAACTTATATTCATTTTTTTAGTCTCCAGTTTTTAAAACTGCCAAAAAAGCTTCTTGTGGAATAATGATTTTGCCGATTTTCTTCATGCGTTTCTTACCAGCTTTTTGTTTTTCTAATAGCTTGCGTTTACGGGTTACATCTCCACCATAACATTTCGCCGTAACATCTTTGCGTAATGCTTTAACAGTTTGTCTGGCAATTATTTTAGATCCGATTGCTGCCTGAATTGCCACCTCAAACATTTGTCGCGGAATTAATTCCTTCATTTTACTCACTAAATCTCGCCCCCGATTGTATGCTTTATCACGGTGTACAATCGTAGCTAGAGCATCAACTTTTTCACCGTTTATTAAAATATCTAATTTAATTAAATCTGCACTTTGAAAATGATCAAATGCATAATCTAAAGATGCATAACCTCTAGTTACCGATTTTAGACGGTCAAAAAAGTTTAATATTACCTCATTCATAGGCAATTCGTAAGTTAAAGATACTTGATTGGCAACATATAACATATTAGTTTGTACGCCGCGCCGTTCCATACATAGCGTCATAACGCTACCAACATATTCTTTAGGTACTAGAATATTCGCTTTTACAATCGGCTCTCGAAATTCTGTAATGTCAGCGGCAGTGGGCAAAATGGCGGGATTTTCTATATGCAATGTTTGTTCGTTGCGTAACAAGAGCTGATAAACAACGGTTGGTGCAGTAGTAATTATATCTAGATCATATTCACGTTTTAATCGTTCTTGGACAATCTCCATATGCAATGTTCCTAAAAAACCACAGCGAAAACCAAATCCGAGTGCGGAAACTTCAGGTTCATATATCAATGCTGCATCATTAAGACGAAGTTTGGCTAAAGCGTCTCGAAACGCTTCAAAATCATCGCTATTTACCGGATACAGTCCAGCATAAATTTGAGGTTTAACTTTTTTAAACCCAACAAGTGGTTGCGTAGCAGGATTTGTTGCATGAGTTAAAGTATCACCAACCGGTGCTCCAAAAATATCTTTGATGCCAGCGATTATGTATCCTACTTCACCAGCATGTAGAATATTAGTAGATTTTCTCTTAGGAGTAAAAATGCCTATTTCATCGATCGAATGATTTCTACCAGTACTCATTACGCGAATTTTCTCACCAATTCTAAGGGTGCCATTTTTTACTCTAACTAATGAAATCACTCCTAAATAACTGTCAAACCATGAATCAATGATCAAAGCCCGTAAAGCCGCTTTTGAATCACCCGTAGGTGGCGGAATTTTAACTATAATTTGCTCTAATAATTCATTGATACCAACATTGTTTTTAGCACTAATACGAAGTGCACCATGCGCATCGATACCAATAATATCTTCGATCTCTTGAATTACTTTCTCTGCATCTGCTTGCGGCAAGTCCATTTTATTTAATACAGGTAAAACATGTAATCCTTGTTCTAATGCCATGTGGCATACAGCTACAGTCTGCGCTTCAACTCCCTGTGCCGCATCAACCAATAATAATGCACCTTCGCAAGCGGCTAATGATCGCGAAACCTCGTATGAAAAATCTACGTGTCCGGGTGTGTCGATGAAGTTTAATTGGTAATCCTCACCTTTTTGAGTTTTATAGTACAAAGTAACACTCTGTGCTTTAATAGTAATACCACGTTCACGCTCAATTGCCATACTGTCTAGGACCTGTTCAGTCATTTCTCGTTCGGGAAGTCCACCACAAATCTGAATAAAGCGATCTGCTAATGTTGATTTGCCGTGGTCGATATGGGCAATAATTGAAAAGTTGCGAATATTCTCCATGTACATGCCGTAACCTCAATCAAAATATTCTGTGATATTAGAATTTTTTGCAAGTAATTTTTTACCTTTCTCACTGATACCATTATGGGACTGTCTCGAGCCGAACATTTTTGTCATTCCCGTGAAAGGCGTTGTTGAATAAATGTTCCGTCATTCCCGCGCAAGCGGGAATCTCAAATTAGTTATTGAATAATGTCGTAATATAAATCGCGCCATGAAAGATTCATTTTCTCAATTAATTGT
>CAYFQQ010000052.1:0-7019 GCA_964345265.1 uncultured Coxiellaceae bacterium | reverse complement strand
ACATAGGCTTCTTTATGTAACTCTGGATTGATACGTACATTAAAACGACCTGAGAACGGACGTTCTGGTGATTCTTCTCGTTCTTCGCAAAACTCTAGATAATCATCTACTGAGTCAATAAATGCTTGTTTAAGCGCTTTAGCCGTTCTCCCTTGAAATGTTATCACGTCTCTGGTGTTGATGACTTCCCCATAAAAGATCTCAGCTTCTTCATCAAAGTCAACTACACCTACATAACCTTTATATTTCATCATGGTTCTATACCTGCTTGTGTTAAAAATCTTTTCATAGATACTAACCCCCTTTAATGGTCTCTTTACGTGGATGAGGACGATGAAATACTGCCCTTCTACCATTTAAAGCTATCCTTACCGTGCTCCTCGTCACTCTGATAGTTCTGCCCCAAATGCTCTCAACATAGCTTCAATATCTTTCCAGAGAATATTCCCACTAATTCGATTGGTAAAGATTGCTTCCAAAGTTTTGTAATGTTTCCCTTGCATTGGATTTAATGATACTACATAATAGTACTACTTGCAAGTATAATATCATAAAATTTATGAATAAGTAGCAGAAATTAAAAGGAGATCTTTCATGAGAAAACCTACTTTACATAGCCTGGTTGCTATAATCACTATACTAGCTCTCTACTGCATTTACGCTCAGCCTAGTTATCACGGGGATATGAACCATATGCGCGATTATCATCCGTACCACAGAAGCTGGAATGGAAGACATCACTATGATGTTAGTATTCCTAAAGTTCTTCCCACACCTAAGAGCAAAATGTGGATAAAAAATCTTCGAGAAGTTTTGTCATTGGAAAAGTTATCTAAACTACAATATCAAGCCGACAGCGATAAGTTCCGTATTCGTATGCCATATAGAATGGTAATACTACAAGAAAATAATCACATAGATTGGATAACTAGATTATTAAAAGCGTATAAAATATCCACAAGAGTCAGCATTCCTAAGATCAAATCATCCAAAACAATTACCCAAGCATATCGTTATGCAATGGAATTGGAATCAAATCTAATACCAAAATATGAATTACTAATGAAAAATGCTGAGGATAATACTGCAATTAGAGTTTTAGATATTATTCTGAATCAAACAAAAATGCATTACGATATGTTTAGACATGCGTTATCAATAAATAGAATGCATTAGTAAAGTACTTATTTAATCGAGAATTCCGCAAAGAGTGGAACGTGGTCGGACAATTTGTGCCACGGAACATCACGTAAACATTGGCAGGTTTTTAGATTTAAGCCTCTGAAATATATTCGATCAACTGGTAACTTAGGCTTCCATGATGGAAATGTTTTAGCATGACGTCCTTGAGAAATTTTAAATGCTTCCTGCAAATTTAATTCTGCTTCTAAAACATGTTCTGCCTGTCCACGCCAATCATTAAAATCACCAGCTATAATTAATGGTTCATCTTTTGGCACGCTTTGTGCAATTCTTTTTTTTAGCAGAATTAATTGCCTGCGACGTTCTGTTTTAAATAATGCAAAATGGATACATATAAGATGTATCTTTCGGGAAGTTTGGGGAGCATCAAGAATTCCATGTAATAAGCTTCGACTGGCCCGTTTGTATTTCGATAGGGTAATATTTTCCCACTCTATAAACGGGAACTTACTCAAGATTGCATTGCCATGGTGGCCTCCTTTGTACAGAGCATTTTTTCCATAAACATAATGTGGCCACAAATTTTCAGCTAAAAATTCAAACTGGGGCTTTAATGGCCAGTCTGCTATACGTACTTCACGTTTAATATGTTTGCCTTGAATTTCTTGTAAAAAAACTAGATCAGTATGAATAGATTCCAAAGCGTTGCGGATTTGATGCAAAATAAATCGAAAATTTGCAACGCCAAAGCCCTTATGAATATTATAAGTGAGAATTTTTAAATCCATATTAAATATTAAATCCAATATTTTGTATACAGTAATAGACGACCTATAATACGCTGATACAAAGGACGTCGTTGCCAATTATCCAATCGAATTTCTTTTGAATTTTGTAAATCACGTAAAAATTGCTCTTCGATTTTTTGCTTAGATACGGTTGATCTTACATTGACATCGACTTCTAAATCATGCAGTAAACTACGATGATTCAAATTACTTGAACCAATAATCATCCAATCATCTAAAATTAAAGTTTTAGCATGCAATATACTTGGAAGATATTCAAAAATTCGTATTTTGGATTTTAATAAAGCTTCGTAAAAAGTAGTAGATGTCCAGGGCATGAATAATACATCAGACTTTCTTGGCAATAAAATACGCACATCAACTCCAGTTTGTGCAACAGATTCAAGCTTTTTTAACAGAAAATTATCAGGGACAAAGTATGCATTAGTAATCCATACTCGTTGTTCGCAATGTGCTATTTTAGCCAACAAATTTCTGTACAAAATTCGGCGACGCAGCCAAGTATTATTTAATCGAATGATAGGATCGTTATTCTCGTGTTTAAAAATTGCTTTGATACGTTCTGAAACTGGCTTATGATTCCAAGCGGCTTCAAAAGCATTATGTAGTTTGTTGCTATTGAAATACTCTAAACGCACGCCTGTATCACGCCAACCTTCACCTTTCTGCCGCTTACTCAAATGACATTTACTAATATTAAAACTACCGACATAAATAATTTTGTTATCAATTAAGCAGGTTTTACGATGATTACGAGAATTAATTTTCAACAATAAATAAACTATTTTTTGAATAAGTGGTTTTTTAATTTTGGAACGACTCCATTGCCAAAAACGCCATGGAAATGGATGAAAAATTTGTGTCTGTACACCAGCGTTTTCCAAACGCTTAGCTAACGCTCCACCCCAGTCTGGTGTCCCAGCACCATCAACTAAAAGTCGTATCGTAACACCACGTTCAGCAGCTTGAACCAATGTATCAACTACTTTTTCGCCTAATGAATCATTAGAGAAAATATATGTTTCTAAATCGATGTAATTTTTTGCTTGTTCAATATCATGCAATAATGATTGGTAATATTCCGAACCATTAAAAAAGACAGTTTCATGAACAGTTGAACTTGTTTTTGGCATAACCATTGCGAAGTGTGGCGCAGATGCAAGTAAAATGCAATTATTTTAGCAATTCTAACGTCACACCCGCTATTGCGAAAATGACGTACTGTATATGCAGGCGACTAAAGTCGCCTGTTGCACTATACTCTCTTTTCAACAGAGGGCTTTAGCCCTCTGTGCTCAAAATGCGAATCTGCAATTATTTTCGATGTAATAATGAATAGCTAACTTGTCCTGCTATCTTGCTACGATAAATTTTCCAACTTGTAGGCACTGGTAAAATTTTTAAAGAACTTTCCGCTTCGATATAAATAAACGCATCATCAGTCAAACAATTCTGTTGCTCTAACCATTGGCTACATGGCTCAATTAAATTTTTATAAAAAGGAGGATCTAGAAAGACAATATTAAATTTATGATTAAAGAAATTTTTTAGTTCGGGTGAAAATTCTACACAATAAAAATCGATATTTTCTGTTCCCAAAACAGCCGCATTGTCCTTTAATATTTTAATCACCTCAGGAGATTTATCCACCATAGTTACATGCTTAGCTCCTCTAGATAATGCTTCAAATCCCAAGGCACCACTACCTACAAATAAATCTAAACATGTTGCACCTTCAATATAAGGAGCTAGCCAATTAAACAAAGTCTCACGAATACGATTCGGTGTTGGCCGCACTTCAACATTTGCAGAAAATTTTAATTTTCTATTGCGCCACTTGCCACCAATAATACGTAATTGATTTGTAGTAACAACCATCCTATATGATATTATATAATCAATAATGCTGTATTAAGGAATAAAAATGCAAAAAACTTTAGTTCTGATATTAAACTGCGGAAGCTCATCCATAAAATTCGCCGTTATCAATCCGGCCTCTGAGGATAATATTCTTAATGGCATTGTGCAACGCATTGGAAGTAAAGATGCAGATATTAGTTGGACAGGAAAACAAGCTAAAAAAAGCAAAGGATTAGCAAATATTAATTATCAAGAAGCATTGCATTATATTTTTAATTTAATCAAGAGCTATAAGAACTTAGCTGCAAAAATTTTAGCCGTCGGTCATCGAGTAGTACATGGTGGGGAACATTTTACAAAATCAGTTATTATTGATAAAAAAGTATTGAATGCGATTAAAAATTGTCAGGATTTAGCTCCTTTACATAACCCTGCAAACATTTTAGGCATTGAAGTAGCAAAAAAAATCTATCCAAAACTTCCGCAAATAGCAGTATTCGACACAGCCTTTCATCAAACCATGCCTAAACATTCTTACCTGTATGCGATTCCTTATAAGTTATATACTAAGCATCAAATTCGTAAATATGGCTTTCATGGAACTAGTCACCGCTACGTGTCACAGAAAGCAGCAGAAATTTTGGCAAAGCCGCTTGAAACATGTGCTTTCATATCTGCTCATTTAGGTAATGGATGTAGTATTTGTGCAATTTTAAATGGCAAAAGTGTAGACACTAGCATGGGATTAACTCCTTTGGAAGGATTAGTAATGGGAACCCGATCGGGAGATATAGATCCAAGTTTACATATTCATCTGGTCGATAAATTAGGCTATGACATTCACAAAGTTAATACTATGCTCAATAAAGAAAGTGGTTTACTGGGAATATCAGGTATTAGTTCTGATATGCGTACTGTAGAAAATGCTGCAAAAAAAGGCAATCAAAGAGCCATTACAGCTATAGAGATCTTCTGTTACCGGTTAGCAAAATATATCGGAGCTTATGCAACAGTACTTAGCAGGATTGATGCTTTAATTTTTACAGCAGGGATCGGAGAAAATTCCGCTCATATTCGCGCTAAAATAATCAAGTGGTTGAAAATGCTAAATTTTGTATTAGATCCCAAATTAAATGCTAACCATGGTAAGGGAAATAGTGGTATAATTACTAGAGCTAATAGTAGCATAGCTATAGTTATTCCCACTAATGAGGAATTAATGATCGCTAAGGATACAGCGCTGTTAGCTACCAAAAAGCAAGGAGCAAAAATATAATGGCAATTACTTTAATGGTAGTTCCTGCCGACAATAGGGTTGAGATAAAAAAACTATCATTAGGTTTAACAAAAGCCTTTAAAAAGCAAGGATATAAAACCAATTTCTTGCAACCAATAAATCAAAAACCTAAAAAATTCAGTAAAATACCCGAAACTGTTGACCTAACTAAACCCATCGACATACGATATGCTGAACACTTACTCGGACAAGGATGGATTAATGAATTGGTTGAAGAAATAGTATCGATACATGAAAACTTTTCTAGGAATGTAGAGATAATTGTAGTTCAGAGCTTGTCATATATATCGGACCAATTTTTTGTAACAGAACTAAATGAAGAAATTGCCAGTGCTCTAAATGCTAAAATTATTATAGCAGCTGCAGTTGATAAAAAGGAATATACAATTCTGACCGATCAAATCATGATCGCAGCTCACGGTTATCCTGACAAAAATGTGCTGGGATGTATAGTTGACGGAATAGGTGCTCCTGCTGATTTTATTCCCTTACCGATGGAATGCATAGCTTATATACCTTCCAAGAAACATCTTAAAGTAATAAAAAAACTCAGTGTTAATTTTATAGCTAAACAAATTGACAGAGATTGGATAAAAACTATAGCTGCAACTACTTTTAAGCCTTGTTTGCCCCCGGCTTTATTCCGCCATCAATTAGTACAAAAAGCACGTGCTGCCAACAAAAAAATTATTCTACCAGAAGGTAACGAGATCCGTATTATTAAGGCAGCAATGATTTGTACTAGAAGAAAAATTGCCCATTGCATTCTGATCGGTGATAGTAAAGAAATACACAAAATTGCTCACAAAAACGGTATCGAATTAAGCAAAAGAATTGAAATAATCGAACCCAATGAGAAACTTATTGATCACTATATCGAACCGATGGTTGCACTACGTAAATCTAAAGAGCTCACATCTGAGCAAGCTAAAAAAAATCTTCAAGATAATATAGTGCTTGCCACAATGATGTTACAGCAAGATGAAGTACACGGTGTTGTTTCTGGAGCAGTTCATACCACAGCTAATACAATTCGTCCTGCCTTACAGTTAATTAAAACTGCACCAGGTTTAAACTTAGTATCATCAATATTTTTTATGTGTTTGCCCGAACAAGTTTTGATTTACGGTGATTGTGCAGTTAATTTAAATCCGAGTGCAAGTGAATTGGCTGATATAGCAATACAAAGTGCTAATTCAGCTATTTTATTTGGTATTGATCCGAAAGTAGCAATGATCAGTTATAGTACTGGTAGTTCTGGTCATGGTGTTGATGTTGACAAAGTTCGTCAAGCAACTGAAATTGTCAAAAGCAAACATCCAGACATAATTATTGATGGGCCGTTACAATATGATGCTGCTGTAATGGAGGATGTGGCCAAACAAAAAGCCCCCGATAGCCCTGTGGCAGGTCAAGCTACAGTTTGTATTTTCCCAGATTTAGATACCGGTAACGCTGTTTATAAAGCAGTACAACGTAGTTCTAAAATTTTAAGCATCGGTCCTCTGATGCAAGGACTACACAAACCAGTTAATGACCTATCCCGAGGCTGCTCAGTAGAAGATATTGTTTTTACCATAGCGCTAACTGTTATTCAAGCCGTCCATAAAACTTCCAGCAATTAGTCTTATTTAAATAAATCAGAATGCGAACCAGTACGTTCAAAAATCACTGTTGTTGCTTCAATCTTGTAAATCAACAACCAATCCGGCTCAATATGGCATTCGTAGTGCTTAGAATAATTACCTATCAAGAGGTGATTTTGACATTCTTGAGGCCAGCAATTCTAATTTTGACCAATTTTAAGTGCTATTTCACGTCATACCCGCGAAGGCGGGTATCCAAAGAGCCTCAAATTAAATGGATTCTCGCATTCGCGAGGATGACAGCATCAAAATGAGAATTGCTGT
>CAYFQQ010000051.1:0-7542 GCA_964345265.1 uncultured Coxiellaceae bacterium | reverse complement strand
GCTTGCATATTATGAGCTACATGAAAACATGTATTCTGCTATTACTCGTGAAAAACAACTCAAAAAATGGAATAGAGAATGGAAAATACAATTAATTGAGAAAATGAATCTTTCATGGCACGATTTATATTACGACATTATTCAATAACTAATTTGAGATTCCCGCTTGCGCGGGAATGACGGAACATTTATTCAACAACGCCTAAGCTAAAATAAATCCAATGAATAATACTCATTATATAAAACCTAACTGGCCCGCGCCAATCAATGTGTGCGCTTATGTTACCACAAGAACCGACGGTCGTAGCAAGCCTCCTTACAATAGTTTTAATCTTGCGCAGCATGTTGGTGATAACCCGATAGATGTTTTGGCCAACCGTAAACAACTACATGATGAACTAAATTTACCTAATGAACCTATCTGGCTAAAGCAAATGCATGGAAATAATGTTATACGTGCAAATCAAATGATGATAAATACTGAAGCTGATGCCTCATACACAACTTCTCCAGATACAATCTGCGTTATTTTGACTGCCGATTGCTTACCCATTCTACTATGCGATCGTTTAGGAACTAAAGTGGCAGCTATCCATGCCGGTTGGAGAAGTTTAAGCGCTGGTATCATAGAAAAAACAGTAAAAACCTTGAATACATCAGGCTCACAATTGTTAGCATGGCTTGGTCCAGCTATTAGCCAACAATTTTATGAAGTTGGTAAAGATGTCTATGATAAATTTGTTCAATATAGTAAAGAATCTAAAAAAGCCTTTACACAAAACAATAAATCAAAATGGCTAACTAATATCTATACTCTCGCTAAACAACGATTATTATCATGTAGCATAACCAATATCTATGACAATAAGTTGTGCACATTTAGTGATGAGCAACGATTTTTTTCTTATCGCCGTGACGGTAAAACTGGTCGTATAGCTAGTTTAATTTGGTTCAAAAAGTAATATTATTATCACAAAGAAGTTGACAAATCACATTCTGTGTACTAGCATAACGTTACACAAGTACAAAATATTGAGGATTTAATATGGCAAAAATCAGTTTTCAAAAGACCTGGCAAAGCTTTTTAAGACTTTGTGGTATAGCTGATAAAGAGAAAAAACTCAGTGAATTATTAGAGCTATTTCTAACAATAGCTGAACGTGAAGCAATTGTAGATCGTTATCATATTATTAAAGCCTTATTAACAGAGGAGATTACTCAACGAGAAATATCTAAACAATATAATATCAGCATTGCCAAAATAACTAGAGGTTCTAATGAATTAAAAACTATTAGCCATGGACTGCAAAAATTTTTACGTGAAAATTTTGGTAACTGAAATGAATAAATTTGCTCAATTTCTACGCGCGAATATTTCAAATCATCCCAAAGGTATGTATATTTTATTATGCGCTGATTTGTGATCGCAATGATTACTTTGTTGTTGTGTGCAGGGATATTACTGAGTATTCGTCCTTTTCTAAAGAGGATTCAATAATCATCATTTTATTCTCAATATTAATAGGCAGCAATTCTCATTTTGATGCTGTCATTCTCGCGAATGCGAGAATCCATTTAATTTGGGCTCTTTGGATACCCGCTTCGCGGGTATGACGTGAAATGTCACTTAAAATTGGTCAAAATTAGAATTGCTGAATTAATAGGGTGTAGACTATAAATCCATCCTTGATAAATATAAACTAACTTTTTATTGCCGTTTAGCATCAACTTTATTAATATACGAATGTAACTTTATTAATAAAGGGGATGTTAACATGAAAGAAATATTTGGTTTTACACTAATTGAATTAGTGATCGTAATAGTTATTCTAGGTATTTTGGCAGCGGTGGCGGTGCCAAGATACTTAAATCTCTCAGAGGATGCAACCAATGCAGCAATAACCGGTATGGAAGGCGCTGTCAAAAGTGCATTTGCGATAGAGATCGCAGAAAATCGAGGTACTTATCCAACAATTACTGAATTAAATACTAGACTAGCAACTAATGATACCACTGCAGTCGCTACAGGTATTCAATTTAATGTTAGTGGAACTCCATATACCATTCAAACATATACGGATAGTGCTTGTACGGCTGCAACCACAAGTGTTGGTGATACGGTGCAGTGTATAGATGGTGCTACATCTTAATTTTCTGAAGCAACGAAGAGTTCAACAGAGGGCTTCAACAGAGGGCTTAAGCCCTCTGTTTTCGCCCTTCTTGTTTTCACCCTTCTTATCTTCGCACTTGTTGGCGTAATTCCCATTGCCATGCATGTTTAATAATAGTTTCTAATTGCGAAAATTTGGGTTTCCATCTAAGTTTTTGCTGGGCTTTCTTTGCATCTGCAACTAAGACTGCGGGATCTCCTGGACGTCGTGCGCATTTGATTACTTTGATATGCTTACCAGTAATTTTTTTCGCAGTTTCAATAACATTCAATACTGAAAAACCATTTCCATTGCCCAAATTATAAGCATCTGTTTTGCCACCATTAAATAATCTTTTTAGAGCTAATAAATGCGCATCACATAAATCTACAACATGAATATAATCACGTATACAAGTTCCATCAGGAGTTGAATAGTCGGTCTCAAAAATATTAACAGCTCGTTTTCGTCCCGAAGCCGCTTGCAAAACTAAAGGAATCAAATGAGAAGCGGGTTCGTGTCTCGGACCTAAACGTGCTTTTGGATCTGCTCCTGCAGCATTGAAATAACGTAAACTAATAGACTTAAGTCCATAGGCTTTATCGTAATCAGATAGAATTTCTTCAACTATCACTTTTGAACGACCATATGGATTAACCGGCTGTTGGGGATGCGACTCATTCAATGGCACGTACTCTGGTTCTCCATATACCGCTGCTGACGAAGAAAAAATTAGATTATTAACCTCATGTTTCACCATTGCATCTAATAAATTCAAACTATTTACTACATTATTTTGATAATACTTCGTAGGGTCTTGTACAGATTCTTCCACCTCGATGCAAGCTGCAAAATGCATTACGGCATCAAATTTGTGATTTCCAAATAAGTTATCTAAAAGATTCTTATCCCCAAAATCACCGACTATTAATTCCGCATTTAAAACCGCATCACGAAATCCAGTCGATAAATTATCTAAAACTATTACCACATGACCCTGTTGAACTAATAAATCTGTCATTTGGGAACCAATATATCCCGCACCACCACTAATTAGAATTTTCGCCATATTATGAAGCTCCGCAGGCTAATGCCTATAGTATCTTAATCATTACAGTTTGTGTGGAGCGAAATCCGCCAAAACCACCCTCCTTCGTTAAGGCTACGGAGGTTTCCTACCTTCGCATTCATCCACCGGCTTACACTCATGGTTTTCTGCGAAGGCGGATGAAGCTATCCCTCAAGTCGAACAGCTAACACATCACATGTAGCAGCGTGCAATACAGCATTAGCAGTTGAACCCAACAACCAACGTATCCCATGACGACCATGACTGCCAATTATGATGAGATCAACTTTTAAACGCTCTGCTTCATCTAAAATTACAATCTTTGCAGGACCAAATTTAACAATTTGATTTTGCTCTGAAACATCAATTGTCTTACAAAACTTACGCATTTTTTCGTGAGCATTCCTCATCAAAGTTTCTTCAATATCGGCACCAACAGCCACTCCATAAGCTGCTCCATAACTAGTTATATGTTCAACAGCGTGGACTAAATAAAGTTTAGCGTTAAATTGTTTGCTTAATTCAACTGCCTTTTGTATTAATTCTCGATCGTATTTTTCATTCACTGCCAACAAAATATTTTTATATAAAGTCATGTTATACCTCCGCAGTTAAATACACCGCAATAGTATATCATAAATTAATTTAACACTGTTTCGTTTTGTAAACTCTGCCAAATGATTAACTATCTCTGTTTCGTGTTGACTAATCCATAAAACTTTCTCATACAATTTAACTGGACTTAAAGCTTCCTCAAAAATAACCTGGCTAAATCCTCGTTTCAAAAAATACTCGGCATTAATAATTTGATCACCGCGACTAGCTGATCTAGGTAAAGGAATAAGAATATGCGGTTTCTTTAAAGTTAGAAGTTCGTAAATAGAATTAGCCCCAGCTCTAGAAATAACTATATCCGCACACGCTAACACGTCAGCAAACCCTGAATGTAAATATTCAAATTGTTTATACCCTTGCAACGTCAAATTATCATCAAGCTTATTTTTACCGCATATGTGTACAACCTGAAAATTGACTAATATCTTTGATAGTAGCGCGCGTATAATTTTATTAATACTTTTAGACCCTAATCCTCCTGCATACGCTAAAATAATTTTTTTATCATTAGAAAAACCACACAATTTTAATCCTCTATTTATATCTCCACGAAATAGTTCTTCACGTACAGGGGTTCCAGTAGTAATAATTTTGTCTTGATCCTCAATATATTTTTTGGTTTCTTCGAAAGTGATACAGATCTTACTTGCAAATCTAAAACTAAGTTTATTAGCTAATCCTGGAGTTAAATCAGACTCGTGGATAACTATAGGAATACGACGTAACCAAGATGCAACCACAACCGGGTAAGCAACAAAGCCACCCTTGGAAAATACTACATTTGGTTTTATCTTCCAGCATAGAAAAAACGCTTGAAAAATACCATAAACAATTTTTAATGGATCAATATAATTATGCCAACTAAAATAACGTCGCAATTTTCCCGCGGTAATTTCAAAATAAGGAACATTAAGTTTTGAAATTAATTCTTTTTCTATTCCCTTTGCGGACCCAATATAAAATATATCCCAGCCTTCATTTTGGAATTTTTTTATAAGAGCTATATTAGGAGTAACATGCCCTGCTGAGCCACCGCCGGTAAAAAGAATACGTAAACTCAATTAATATGTCCTGTGATACCTTCTAGTTCATCAAGATCGTTATAGTAAATAACCAATCTACCACTTCCTTTATTGCTATGTTGAACTATTACTCGTGCTCCCAATTTATCTGCTAATTCATTTTGTAAACTCAATACATTTGAATCTAGTGCCCTACTATTAAACACCATTGTTCCCGATCGTCGCAATCTTTTAACTAACCCTTCTGTTTTACGCACTGATAACCCTTTAGTAACGATTTCTTTTGCTGCTTGAACTTGTAAATCATCATTTAACATTAGCAAAGCACGTGCGTGCCCCATTTCCAAAACGCTACGTTCTAACATGGTTTTAACATCACTATGTAAAGTTAACAATCGCAATAAATTGGTCACCGTAGCTCGCGATCTACCGACATTATCTGCTACTTCTTGGTGAGTCATATTAAATTCATTAATTAAGCGTTGTAATGCCTCAGCTTCTTCAATAACATTAAGATTTTCTCGCTGTATATTTTCAATTAATGATATAGCAACAGCAGTTTCGTTCGAAATTTCCCTGATTACAGCTGGAATTTCATGTAATGGCACCATTTGTGCAGCTCGCCAGCGACGTTCACCAGCAACAATTTCATAACGACTAGCAGCAACACTACGCACCACAATCGGTTGAATAACGCCTTGAGATCGAATCGAATTTGCTAAATCATGTAAAGCCTCATCATCCATATCTTTTCGTGGTTGATATTTACTCGGCTGTATTACATCGATCGGTAACCTACGTAATTCATTTTTATGTTCGGACTTTATATCACTCAGCAATTCGCTTATACCTAAATCTTTTAGGCTCCTTTTTAGCCTGCTTTTGTTATTGTTCATAGCTAACCTCGTTACTAATTTCGTCTAACAAGCTCTGCCGCCAAAGCTAAATAAGCTACTGCTCCTTGGGAACGCTTATCATACAGCAACGCTGGTAGTCCGCGACTTGGAGCTTCTGCCAAACGTACATTTCGTGGAATTATAGTATTAAACACCTTATCAGGAAAATGTTTAAGCAATTGTTCAGACACATCTATAGTCAAACGATTACGACCATCGTACATGGTACGTAATAAACCCTCTATATACAAATTCGAATTAACTGCATACATTAATCTCTTGATAGTTTTTAACAAACCAGTTAAGCCTTCAAGCGCATAATATTCACACTGCATAGGAATTAATACCGAATCTGCTGCAACCAATGCGTTAACAGTTAAAATATTTAAAGCTGGTGGACAATCGATAAATATAAAATCATAATTGTTGCGAACAGCAACGAGAACATGACGTAAATAAAATTCACGTTTTTCTTTTTGCAATAGTTTAATCTCCGCTGCAGTTAAAGCTGCGTTGGCCGAAAGAATATCATAACCGATTTGAGTATTAACAATAACGTTGGTAATACTAACTTGATTTAACAATACATCATATACAGAATGATTCAACTCATTCTTTTCGATTCCACTACCCGTAGTAGCATTTCCTTGTGGATCTAAATCAACAAGTAATATATTACGTTTGATGGCACCCAAAGAAGCAGCTAGATTAATACAAGTGGTAGTCTTTCCTACCCCTCCTTTTTGATTGGTTACAGCGATAACTTTACCCACAATAATATTCTTTAGACGATAAGTAACTAATATTTACTATAACAGGTTTATTAATAAGACTCTAGATTATGTTTGAGCCATACACTATAACAGTTCTCGCTACAAAGAATTTAAACATTATTCCGTTACTCAATGAACCTTATGACTATTATAATCACTTTTTCGTAGAACAGGTTTTTTAATCAAAACCTCAGCAGGAATATGCAAATGTTCATTAAGTTCACGAATCATAGTTAAAGATAATCCACGTTTTCTGTTAAGCACCTCTGAAATACGCCCTCTTGCACCTATGTAAGGTTCTAGGTCTTTACGCTCCATTTCCCGGCTTTCTATCCAATAATTTAATGCATCAATCGGGTCAGGAAAATCTATAGGAAAATGTTGTTCTTCATAAGCTTCAACTAAAGCAGTTAAAACCTCAAGACGATCACCTTTTGACGTATTAGGTTTTGCATCAAACAAACTCTCGATTTCCTTTAAGGCATTTTCGTAATCCTTTTTTGATTTAATAGGCTTAATATTCATAATATACCTCGCTAAATTGTTTCCACATTTATTTTGTCATACGCTTTATGTGTACCAATAAATCTAATATAAACAATTTTAAAAGAATAATTAATCGCAGCAACCAAGCGATAATCATTACCCTTAATATTAAAAACAACTCTGTTATTTCCAACTATGCTTGCATTACGATAAATTCTTTTAATGCTATTAGGACTCACCCACTGCGCCTGTTTTACATCAGCATGCCAGGCTTGCAAGTATTTCTTTGCATCCGAGTGCTTTTCCCAGAATTCACGCAATTTTCTTTTGGAAATAATCCTCACAATAGAATTATAGAACGTTCCCGTTTTGGAAGCAAATGGTTTTGCAGGTTTTTTATTGTTCTCTGAAAGTCAGCAATTCTCATTTTGTTAATTAAATCTACTCCGTTGGCATTTAAATTTTGTCATCCCGTCATGGATTGACGGGATCCAGGCTACAGGGATGTAAAAAGCATACTAAATTTGCGTC
>CAYFQQ010000050.1:0-8404 GCA_964345265.1 uncultured Coxiellaceae bacterium | reverse complement strand
CGCCCAGCAAAATACAGAAAATCAGTACGTAGATGAAGTTAAGCCATCATTTTGCGAATTGCTTCCAAATCCTCCATGGTATTGACGTCGGGGGGAATTTTTCGTTTGGATATATCAACATGAATACGTACACCATGCCATAAAGTGCGCAGTTGTTCTAAGAGTTCCATGTTTTCCAATTCACAAGGTTCCCACTGAGTATATTCAAGTAAAAATCCTACTCGATATGCATAAATACCTCGATGACGATAATGGGTTCCGATTAAAGTCTTGCCAGATTGGGAAGAAGATAGTTTTCGATTCCAGGCGATAGGCGCGCGGCTAAAGTATAAGGCATGATTACGTTGATTCATGACTACTTTGACTATATCTGGATTCATTAATTCATCAAAATCCTTGATCGGTTCGCATAGAGTTGCTGATTTAACATTTTCATGTATAGCAAGGTTAGTTGCTACTTGTTTGATAGATTGGGGCGGAATCAATGGTTCGTCGCCCTGCACGTTAACGATAATTTCATCATCTTCATAACTTAGGGCAACTGCTACTTCTGCTGCACGATCAGTTCCCGAAATATGATTTTTAGATGTCATGCATACCATAGCACCGAAGTTTTTTGCGACTTCGGCTATTCTTTCATCATCAGTAGCAATAACTGTGCTAACAGCACCGCTTTGCATAGCACGTTCATAAACGTGCTGAATCATTGGTTTACCAGCAATATCAGCTAGTGGTTTTCCAGGAAAACGGTTTGAAGCATAACGTACAGGTATAACTACACGAAATTCTTCCATATCATTTTAACCCCTGATTTTACGAGCTTGTTCTTCTAACATAATGGGAATTCCATTACGAATAGGAAAAGCGAGTTTATGAAATTTACAAATCAATTCTTGTCCAGATTTATTGTATTCTAATTTACCTTTGCAAACTGGACAAGCCAATATTTCTAATAATTCTTTGTTCACAAATTCTCCTATAGCAAAAGTACAATCGGGACGACCGGATTTGAACCGATGACCGCTTGCACCCCATGCAAGTGCGCTACCAGACTGCGCTACGCCCCGAAATCAACTTTCAGTTTTTAACTCGGACAATACTTGCTCAAGATTGTTTATCGCATTTTTAATGAATTCTTTCGTATGATAAACAAGGGTGGTTTTATTGTCATTTTTGGTTAATTGTGCTCGCGCCCCATCAATAGTAAATCCCTGGTTATATAAAAGATTTTTGATCTGACGCACTAGCAATATATCTCGTTGTTGATAATAACGCCTATTTCCGCGACGTTTGGGTTTAAGTTGTGAAAACTCTTGCTCCCAATAACGCAGTATATAAGATTTCAGCTTACATAACTCGCTTACTTCACTTATTGGAAAGTAAAGTTTATCAGGTATTGGAGGTAATTCACTCAATTTCTTCTGGTTTTGCATATTGTTCAACCTTAGCTTTTAATTTTTGTCCAGCGTGAAAAGTGACCACTCGTCTCGCTGTGATGAGCTTTTCTTCAAGTGTTTTTGGATTCCTTCCTGGTCTTTCGTTTTTATCACGTAAATTAAAATTACCAAATCCTGAGATTTTAACTTGTTCACCGTTCTCTAAAGTGACGCGAATTTCTTCAAAGAAACTATCAACAATATCTTTAGCTTCGGTTCTATTCAAACCTAAGTTATTGAATAAATTTTCTACTAATTCATGTTTAGTTAACGTTGCCATAGTATTAACTCCTTAATTCTGCTTTAAATTGTCGTTTAAGCATGTACACGATTTGCTCAATAAAACCCTCTACTTCTTTATCTTTTAGAGTGCACAAATTATCTTGAAAAATCAAGTTTAATGCTATACTTTTTTTACCCTTCTCGATTTCCTTTCCTTGATAAATATCAAATATTTTAACATTTCGCAACAATTTATTGCCAATTGCAAATATTTTTTCTCTAACTTGTTGTACCGGAATATTCTCATCAATAATTATTGCTATGTCACGGTATATTATAGGAAATTTTGAGATCGGCATAAACTTAGGAATCAATATATTTTGAATGTAAGTTAGATCTATTTCAAATAAATAAATAGCTGTATTAATCTCTAATTGTTGTTTTATTTGAGGATGTAGTTCTCCTAAATATCCGATCGTCTTTCTCTTATGGCAGATTTTGGCACAGCGACCGGGATGTAAAGCTGGATACGGTTGTTTTGTAAAATTGATCTCATGTTCAAACCCAGTCAATTTTAATAGAGCTTGAAGATCGCCTTTTACATCATAGAAATCTATTTCGCGTTTAGTTATGCCCCACTGCACAGGATAAACTTCACCAGTGACTACTCCCGCTAAAAATAAGGATTGTTGTAGTTTTTTGTCTTGTTTTCTAAAACATAATCCGGTTTCAAACAGACGAATTCGGGTCTGTTGACGATGTTGATTGTATAGTATCGCCTTAATTAATCCTGGCCATAAACTACTACGCATAACAGATAAGTCTAATGAAATTGGATTTTTAAGCATCAGTATCTTATGTTGAGGACACAGAAGTTTTTGCAATTTTGGATCAACAAAGCTATAAGTGATAGCTTCATGATATCCACTATCTACTAATGATAAATGAATTCTATGTAGTGTAAGTTTACTTTCTGAAGTGGGTATAGTGGTCAATTGTGCACTTGGTTTACAACTAGGTATACGGTCATAGCCATATATGCGAGCTAATTCCTCTAGTAAATCAATTTCTGATTTGATATCGAGACGGTAGCTGGGCACGGTAATTAACCAATCTGGTTGTTGTTTATTTGATTGCATTCCTAAACGAAGTAATATTGCTTCTACTTCTTTATCAGCGATAGAAATACCAAGGATGCGTTTGATACGCGCTTTACGTAATTTAACAATGGCAAGTTTAGGTAAATATCTTTTATTCACTACTTCGTTTATTGGACCTACTTTACCACCTGTAATGTCCAATAATAATTTTGTTGCACATTGAATCGCTTTGAGTTGTAGATCGTGATCTACACCCCGTTCGAAGCGGTATGAAGAATCAGTTTGTAATTCATAGTGTCGTGCACAACTTCCAATTGTTACTGGATCAAAATATGCACTTTCTATAAATATATCTCGAGTGGTTTCATTTACTGCCGAATCTAATCCTCCCATAATTCCTGCTAGAGCCACAGCTTTTTGATTGTCTGCAATTACTAAGACATGCTCATCTAATTTAAGCTGTTGTCCATCTAGTAAAGTGATCGATTCTTTTGCTTTAGCATGACGAACTTGAATACCTTTATGTAACTTTGCTAAATCAAAAATGTGCAAAGGTTGACCTAATTCCAGCATTACGTAGTTAGCGATATCAACTACTAGTGAAATTGGATTGATATCACTGCGTCGCAATTTCTCTTTCATCCATAATGGAGTTTCTGCACTGCAATCAATACCACGGATTATTCTTCCTATGTACCGTGGACATGCAGATTTTGCTGTGATTTGTATAGGCAAAATGTCAGTTATATTCGCAGGAACATCTTTAATCGATGGGAATTTACCAATACATTTGTTTATTGCTGAAACTTCTCGTGCAATACCAGCGATACTCAAACAGTCACCACGATTTGGAGTAATATCAACTTCGATTATATGATCAGAAAGCTCAAGATATTTATATACATCTTTACTAAGTGGAGCATTTTGGGGCAGTTCCAAAATCCCCATTGAAGACTTAGTTAGTCCTAATTCGGAAGCAGAACATATCATCCCGCATGACTCTATACCACGTAATTTGACTCGTTTTATTTTTAAATTAGCAGGCAACACTGCTCCAGGTAGAGCTACCGCAACTTTTAAACCGAGATGTACATTTTTAGCGCCACAAACAATGGTTAGTATCTTTTTGGTTGCGATTTTTACATGGCATATACTGAGACGTTCGGCATGGGGATGAGGTTTTACGTCTAATATTTCACCAACAACAACGCTGCTAAACTCTTTGACAACAGGATGAACTGTTGCTTCTAAACCTGCCATAGTTAACTGATTTGCGAGTTTATCGGCGTCTACTTTTGGATTAATCCATTCGCGCAACCATTTTTCACTGAATTTCATCGTTTAAAACTGCTCTAAAAACCTCGAATCATTTTCAAAAAGTGTTCGCAAGTCCTTGATTCCATAATAAAACATTGCCAACCTATCTATTCCAATACCGAATGCAAACCCAGTATACTTTTCACTATTTATTCCTACAGCTTTAAATACATTTGGATGCACCATACCGCAACCCAATAATTCTATCCAGCCTGTTCCTTTACATATTTGACATCCCACACCATCACAGAATATACAACGCAAATCTACTTCTGCAGAAGGTTCTGTAAATGGAAAATATGAAGGACGAAATCTAAGTTCAACTTTTCTCTCAAAAAAGTTCTGTAAGAAATTGTTTAATAAGCCTTTTAGTTCTGTAAAGTTAGTATGGTCATCAACCAGGAGCCCTTCTAATTGATGGAACATTGGAACATGAGTGATATCTGAATCACGTCGATAAACTCGTCCGACAGCTATAGCTCGCAGTGGAACACCTAACTTCTTCATAGCTCTAATCTGAACCGGCGATGTATGGGTACGTAATAAATATTTGCAATTCTGCAAGTAAAATGTATCCATAGTAGTTCGAGCAGGGTGATGTTGAGGTATGTTTAATGCCTCAAAGTTATGAAACTCATCTTCTATTTCTGGCCCTTCCACTCCTATAAATCCCATAGATAGAAGTAGTTTTTCTATCCGCTCTCGTACTCTGGTTACTGGATGTAAACTACCTAAATTTTGACTTCTACCGGGTAAGGTTACATCAATAGACTGTTGAGTAATTTTAGTTTCTAATTGTTGGTTATTTAAAATTCGAAGGCGTTGTTGAATTAATTGTGTTAATTGGCCTTTTGCAATATTAACCGCTTTACCTGTTTTTATTCTTCGTTGAGCTGGTAATTTAGTAAGATCCTTAAGAATAGCAGTCAATTTGCTTTTTTTCCCTAAATATTGAATTCGTAGCTGGTCCAACACCTGTAAATCTTTGGCTAAGGAGATTTTCTTCTTTGCGTCACTAATTAATTTGTTTAAATTGCCCATGTGGATAGACTTGAAGTTATAATACCGCCCTTGCTTTTTCAGCAATGGAAGCAAAAGCCACTTTGTCAATCACAGCAAGATCGGCGAGTATTTTTCGGTCGAGTTCAATGGACGCCTTTTGTAAACCGTTCATAAGTTGACTGTAAGATAAACCACATTGTCGGGCTGCTGCATTTATCCGTATGATCCATAAAGAACGAAGTTGACGTTTGCGTTGCCGACGGTCTCTATAGGCATACTGTCCAGCTTTGATCACTGCCTGTTTAGCTACTCTAAATACACGGCTACGTGCACCATAATAACCCTTAGCTTTTTTTAAGATCTTTTTATGACGTACATGAGCAGTAACCCCACGTTTTATTCTAGACATGAAAATCTCCTAATCATGATTCAGCTAACATTTTTTTAATAATTTTGTTGTCTTTTTTACTAGTTAATGACATCGATCGTAAATGACGCTTACGTTTAACCGCTTTTTTAGTCAAAATATGACTTCGATTTGAATGTCTATGTTTAAATCCGCCTTTAGCAGTGCGCTGAAAGCGTTTTGCAGCACTTTTATTAGTTTTTAATTTCGGCATTATTTTGCTCTCTCATTTTTTAGGACCTATAACCATAGCTATTTGTCGTCCTTCCGATTTAGGGGGCTGTTCAATACTCCCAAATTCCTCTAAATCATGTTCAGCGCGTTTTAAAATATCTTCCCCTAATTCCTTATAAGCCATTTCTCGGCCTCGAAATCGTACAGTAATTTTAACTTTGTTCCCTTGTTGTAAAAATCCAATTGCTTTACGCAGTTTAATCTTATAATCAGCAATATCTGTCCCTGGACGCATCTTTATTTCCTTAACCTGAATTTGCTTAGATTTTTTCTTTTTACGTTTACCTTGTTCAAATAAGTACTTGCCATAATCCATTATACGACACACTGGAGGTTTTGTTTCTGGTACTATCTCAACTAAGTCTAAATTTACCTCGTGTGCTTTTTCAAGTGCTTCCTTTGAACTTACAATTCCAATTTGTTTACCATTTACCCCGATCAGACGGACTCTTACTGCTGTCACGTTTTCATTAATACGTAACCGTTTCATTTTTTTTTGACTAATGTTTTATTCCTCCTTTCTCGAAGATAAACAACAATATCATCAATGGACTGACTTCCCAAGTCTTCTCCAGCTTGAGTACGCACCGTCACAGTTTGCGTCTTCAACTCACGGTCTCCTACTATCAACAAATAAGGTATCCGTGAGATGGTATGTTCGCGGATTTTAAAGCCGATTTTTTCATTTCTCAAGTCTAATTTAACTCTAAACCCCGAATTCTTAAAAATTTCTGTGATTTTTTCTGCATACTCACTCTGATTATCAGTAATATTCATTACCACAGCTTGTATAGGTGCTAACCAAAACGGCAATAATCCACCATGATGTTCTAATAAAATACCGATAAAACGTTCTATTGAACCCAGTATAGCACGATGAATCATAGCTGGAATCTTTTTATTACCATCTTTAGCTATGTATTGTGCGTTCAGTCTTTGTGGCATGGCAAAATCAATTTGGATGGTACCACATTGCCATATTCTATCTAAACAGTCGCGTAAATGAAATTCGATCTTAGGACCGTAAAAAGCCCCTTCTCCAGGTGCCGGTTCCCATTTTACTTTTTTACTATCCAGAGCCAATTGTAAAGTTTGTTCAGCACTTTGCCATTCTTGGTCTGAGCCAATGCGTTTTTCAGGTCGTGTTGCAAGGCGAACAATGATGTTTTCGAAACCGAAATCATAATAAATCTTATACACTAAATCGATTAGTTTAATAATTTCATCTTGCAATTGCTGTTCGGTGCAAAATATATGTGCATCATCCTGAATGAATTGGCGAATTCTTATTAAACCATGTAAAGTTCCTGATGCTTCATTACGATGACATATCCCGAACTCACAAGAGCGTAATGGTAAGTCTCGATAGCTTTTCACACCATGATTAAAGATTTGGATATGACCTGGGCAGCTCATTGGTTTAATAACATAAGTTCGATTTTCGGATTGGGTGATAAACATATTGGTCTCACCAAACTTCTCCCAATGACCAGATTTTTCCCATAAACGACGATCAAGAATTAACGGTGTTGATATCTCCTGATAATTGTATTGCGATAGTATGTCGCGCATATATTGAATAATCGTTGAATAGATCATGTAACCATTTGCGTGCCAGAATGCCATACCTGGCGCTTCTTCTTGGAAATGGAACAAATCCATTAATTTGCCGATTTTGCGGTGGTCACGTTGTTCTGCTTGAGCTATTCTATCTAAATATACTTGTAAATCTTTTTTATTAGCCCATGCGGTGCCATATATTCTTTGCAGCATTTCATTGTTCGAATCACCACGCCAATAAGCACCGGCCAATTTGGTTAATTTAAAGGCCGTTAATTTTCCAGTGCTTGGAACGTGGGGACCACGACAAAGGTCAATAAAATCATCTTGTTGGTATAAGGTAATCTCCTGGTCTCGAGGAATTTCTTTGATGATTTGTACTTTATAGTTCTCCCCCATATTTTCGAACAATTTAATTGCTTTTGCTCGAGACATTGTTTTACGTACAATCGGTATGTCCTTTTTAGCTAATTCAATCATGTGTTGTTCAATTTTTTTAAGATCTTCAGGAGTAAAAGATCGCTCAAAAGCAAAATCATAGTAAAAGCCATTCTCAATATCCGGTCCGATAGTGACTTGAGCTTTAGGGAACAATTGTTTAACTGCGTGAGCAAGTAAATGAGCAGTCGAATGACGGATAATTTCCAAAGCTTCAGGGTCTTTATCAGTAATAATTTTTAGCTCTGCATCCTTAGTAATTAAATAGTCTAGATCAACCAATTGCTTGTCAATGTTAGCAGCTAAGGCAGCTTTAGCAAGTAGAGTTACAATGCGTTCAACGATCTGTTGAACAGTCACTGCTTGGTCAAATTGCAATTTACTACCATCGGGTAGGCTTATATTGATCATGATATTTTTACAAAGTTAGCATATTTAATTTCTGAATGGTAGGCGCGAGTGGGATCGAACCACCGACCACCACCATGTCAAGGTGATGCTCTACCACTGAGCTACGCGCCTATTATACACAGAATAGAATAACACGATATTTGTTATCTTACTATATTATAGCCAGCAATTCTCATTTTGATGCTGTCATTCTCGCGAATGCGAGAATCCATTTAATTTGGGGCTCTTTGGATACCCGCCTTCGCGGGTATGACGTGAAATAGCACTTAAAATTGGTC
>CAYFQQ010000049.1:0-4801 GCA_964345265.1 uncultured Coxiellaceae bacterium | reverse complement strand
ACGCCTAACCCAAATACTACGCGATAAAGGAGTACAAAACGGTTGTATTGTTACCGGAAAATTTGATTCAGATGCTGCAATTGACACAGCAAAAAAATTTCCATCACTTACAGGACAAGATTTAGCAAAGGTTGTTTCAACTAAACAAATCATTGAGTGGAAACAGCCAACACAGTTTAAATATCATATAGTAGTTTATGACTTTGGAGTAAAACATAACATTTTACAGATGCTCACTGATCGCGGCTGTCGATTAACTATTGTACCAGCACGATATTCTGCAACTAAAGTATTAAAATTAAAACCCGACGCTGTTTTGCTATCCAACGGTCCAGGCGATCCTGCGGCATGTAGTTATGCAATCGCAAACATTAAAATTTTACTGAAAAAAAACATACCGCTATTTGGTATATGTTTGGGATTTCAAATGATGGCTTTGGCATGTGGTGCCAAAACGGTAAAAGTGAAATTCGGTCATCATGGCGCCAATCATCCAGTAAAAGATCTAAAAACTGGTATGGTTGCAATTACTAGCCAAAATCACAACTTCGTTGTTGATGAAAAATCTTTGCCTCGAAACTTACAAATAACTCACCGTTCACTATTTGACAACACGCTACAGGGAATTCAGCATAAAACAAAACTGGCATTTGCTTTTCAAGGACATCCCGAAGCAAGTCCCGGTCCTCATGATATAGCATATTTGTTTGACCGGTTTATTGACTTAATTCATAAATCGTCTGGAGAAACTATTTCACATGCCAAAACGAACTGACATTAAGAGTATTTTGATTATAGGTGCAGGTCCAATCATTATAGGACAAGCATGTGAATTCGATTATTCAGGAACTCAAGCATGTAAGGCACTCCAAGAAGAAGGTTACCGAATAATCTTAGTCAATTCTAATCCTGCAACTATCATGACTGACCCAGAAATGGCTGATGCTACTTACATTGAACCGATTCATTGGAAAGTAATCACCAAAATTATCGAAAAGGAGCGGCCACAAGCATTATTACCCACTATGGGTGGCCAAACAGCACTCAATTGTGCTTTAGACCTAGCTCATGAAGGAATTCTAGAAAAATATAGTGTCGAATTAATTGGTGCTTCGCGCGAAGCGATAGATAAAGCAGAAGACCGTGAATTATTTCGCAAAGCTATGAAAAATATCAGCCTCGAAACACCATATTCTGCACTGGCGCACAACATGGAAGACGCATGGAACATTCAAGAACAAATAGGTTTTCCAGTGATTATTCGTCCATCATTTACCTTAGGCGGTACTGGTGGTGGCGTTGCCTACAATCGAGACGAATTTGTAGAAATTTGCCAACGGGGATTTGAATCATCACCAACTAACGAATTACAAATCGATGAATCAATTATCGGTTGGAAAGAATTCGAACTCGAGGTAATTAGGGATAAAAACGATAACTGTATTATTGTATGTAGTATCGAAAATGTTGATCCAATGGGTATTCATACCGGAGATTCAATAACAGTTGCTCCTATTCAAACTTTAACTGACAAAGAATATCAGAAGATGCGTGATGCGGCGATTAAAGTACTAAGAGAGATCGGCGTAGAAACAGGTGGCTCAAACGTACAATTTGCTGTCAACCCCCAAGACGGACATTTAATGGTTATAGAAATGAATCCACGAGTATCGCGTTCTTCTGCCTTAGCTTCTAAAGCTACCGGTTTTCCAATTGCTAAAGTGGCTGCAAAACTAGCAGTTGGTTATACATTAGATGAGCTACGTAACGAGATTACTGGTAAGCAAGTACCCTCTTCTTTCGAACCTACTATCGATTATGTAGTTACCAAAATTCCACGGTTTAACTTTGAAAAATTTCCCACTACCGAACCGCGATTGACAACTCAAATGAAATCGGTTGGTGAAGCAATGGCAATAGGTCGCAATTTCCAAGAATCCCTACAAAAGGCTTTACGTAGTCTTGAGATAGGTAGTTTTGGACTTAGTTCAAAAATCAATGAAGACGAGGAACAGAAAGAAAATCTTATCAAGCACGAATTACGTAATCCCGGTCCAAATAGAATTTGGTATATTGCTGATGCATTTCGTTTTGGCTTCGATTTTAAGCAGATACAAAAATTAACTCAAATAGATCCATGGTTTTTAACCCAAATTCAACAATTAGTTGATCTTGAACAAGAACTTATAAATCAAAATCTAACTAATTTAGATAAATCTTATTTATATACACTGAAAAAAAAGGGATTTTCTGATCACAGGCTTGCTGATCTACTGGGCATTAGCGAACCAGAATTTCGCAGTTACCGTCAACAATTAAATGTAAAGCCTGTTTATAAACGAGTTGATACTTGTGCTGCAGAATTCGCTACCGATACAGCTTACTTATATTCAACATACGATGAAGAAAACGAATGTCGAGCAACTCAGCGTGAAAAGATCATGATTCTAGGTAGCGGACCTAACCGCATTGGTCAAGGTATTGAATTTGATTATTGCTGCATACACGCCTCTTTAGCAGTGCGTGAGGCCGATTTCGAAACCATTATGGTTAACTGCAATCCAGAAACAGTTTCTACCGACTTCGATATTTCCGACCGCCTCTATTTCGAACCACTGACTTTAGAAGACGTGTTAGAAATCATCGATAATGAACAACCTAAAGGAGTAATTGTCCAATACGGTGGTCAAACACCTCTGAAACTAGCAAATGCTCTGGATAATCTCAATGTCCCCATAATTGGTACTTCGCCCGATGCAATCGACCGAGCTGAAGATCGAGAACGTTTCCGCCAATTAGTAGAAAAATTAGGTCTACAACAGCCATTAGGTGGAACAGTGCGTAATATTGAAGAAGGATTACGATTGGCGAATGTTCTTGCTTATCCTTTGCTGGCTAGACCATCATACGTTTTAGGTGGTCGCGCTATGACTATCATTTACAATGAACAACAATTTACCAAATACCTAAAAGGCCCTATAGATATTTCTCCACAAGCACCTTTATTACTTGATCAATTTCTTGACGATGCAATCGAAGTCGATGTCGATGCTATATGTGACGGTAAAGACATATTAATTGGTGGCATTTTAGAACACATCGAGCAAGCTGGAATTCACTCAGGAGATTCCTCTTGTGTCTTACCACCGCACAGCCTAAGTGCCGAAACACAAAATACGTTACGAGAACAGATTAAAAAATTATCAAAAGAATTAGGGGTAATCGGTTTAATTAATGCACAATTCGCCATCAAAGACAATAATGTATATATTCTAGAAGTAAATCCTCGTGCATCGCGTACCGTACCATTTATTGCGAAAGCTACTGGAGTACCTCTTGCTAAAATCGCTGCTCGTTGTATGATTGGCAAAAGCCTTAAACAACAAGGATATATCAAAGAACCTATTCCATCTTATTTTGCAGTCAAACAGGTAGTTTTTCCATTTGCTAGATTTCCTAATGTTGATCCTTTATTAGGTCCTGAGATGCGCTCGACTGGAGAGGTAATGGGAATCGGTAAAACTTTTGGTGAAGCTTTTGCCAAAGGTCAATTAAGTAGAGGACAAATTATGCCAAAAACCGGCTGTGTCTTCATAAGTGTTCGTGATAGTGATAAGAAATATGTGGCTAAAATTGCCAATAGTTTCCATAAATTTGGTTTTGAAATTGTCGCAACCCGCGGTACAGCTAAAAAGATACGGCGCGCCGGCATACCATGTAAAACTGTTAATAAGGTAAGAGAAGGACGTCCGCATATAGTAGATATGATCAAAAACAATGAAATCGACTTCATTATTAACACAACTGAAGGTAAACAGGCAGTTTCTGATTCTTATTCCATACGCCGAAATGCCATTCAGCATAAAATCAGCTATAGTACTACTATAGCTGGAGGTCAAGCTGCTTGCCTAGCATCACAATACGACAACACTACTCGAGTTATAAGTTTACAAGATTTGTATAAATCAAGCCCCGGTGGCACAACTGGATAGCGCATCCCCCTCCTAAGGGGAAGGTTGGAGGTTCAAGTCCTCCCCGGGGCATTTTACTAATTGGTCATTCCGGAAAATTTGCGTAGCAAATTTATCCGGAATCCAGAAGTTTTTCGCAAACTAATAGCCTAAATGATCTATAGATTCCCGCTTTCGCGGGAATGACGTATTTTATTATGTCGAATTGAGGCAAGCTTAGGTTTTAGCTAATACGGGCAAACATGTGATCACGTAAGCGTTCGATCAATTCCCTCTGAGTTAGCAGAGTATAATCCTTATCAATATGAACAAATTTATCGACAGTAAAATCCATATGTTGCTTCATTAAACCGTAAAAATGTGAAGTCACAACTAACACCAATTGTTCGTAGTCATGATTGTAATTGCCATCCTTAAGCAATGACGCTAGCTTTATGGCAAATGTTACTGCCTCATCTTCCTTGGGATGGCTTTTTTCATAAGCGCTACGTGCTTCGTGATCGGTCTTATAACTTCCAGGGCCATCAGTAATTAAATCGAGCCCTTTTTCACGGCTCTCAGGATGCCTAAGTTCTTCGACTAATTGTAATTCACCGGTGTATAAATTTTCCGAGCTATACAAAAATGCCTTGCTCGCATTGGCAACTAGAATCCATGTGTTCATGAATAAATATTATAATAGAATACTATGGAATTGAGAAGCTGTTTCAGTTTTTACCTCATACCTGCGAGAGCATATCTAGGAACAGCAATTCTAATTTTGACCAATTTTAAGTGCTATTTCACGTCATACCCGCGAAGGCGGGTATCCAAAGAGCCCCAAATTAAAT
>CAYFQQ010000048.1:0-3261 GCA_964345265.1 uncultured Coxiellaceae bacterium | reverse complement strand
TGACCAATTTTAAGTGCTATTTCACGTCATACCCGCGAAGGCGGGTATCCAAAGAGCCCCAAATTAAATGGATTCTCGCATTCGCGAGAATGACAGCATTAAAATGAGAATTGCTGCTGTTCATCTCGAATAATTGTTATAATAAGCTTGTTGCAAAATACATTCAAGGGGGGGTTAAACAAATCGGTGATCAAGAAATCTAGAGTGCACTTTGCGATATTGATCGTTTTTTGTTATTAATCAACGAACTATTTGCGGAGAGGCAGAAATTATGCAGTAAAAATTGCTAGAATATCCTACAAAATTTTCAATTATGTCTTACAAAAAAATTCTACAATGTCTTACAAATTTGAAGAAGATATTGATTGATTATCTCTTATAACCGATAGGAATGATATATAAGGCAACTTCGTCACTAGGTAATTTTAATAAACTCTTTACTTGTTCATCATAGAACGCACCTATGGTAACACTGCTAAGTCTGAGAGCAACTGCTTCCAAAATCAGATTCTGTGCTGCATGGCCTGTTTCGATATATGTATATCGTATGCCGCGTTCATGGTATTTAGAGGTAATTTTTTTTTACTTCACTCGGTTTCCACATTAAATCCAACTGTTTCGCTGCTTTTATATTGTCAAGTCGCTTAAGTGGTCTGGTACTCGGAGCTTTTTGAACACTTTCTGGATTTGAATGTGCTTCTTTTAAGATTTTTTCCATGATATTTGCAAAGGCATCTATTTCCTGTTTGCTCTCTATTTCAGTAGGTTCGATCAACAGGCATTCCGGAATTAATAATGGGAAATAAGTAGTCGGAGCATGAAAACCATAGTCCAATAAACGTTTGGCAACGTCCATAGCAGTCACATGCAATTCCTTAGCTTCTTTACGCAACGTTGCAATAAATTCGTGTGAAGTACGCCGTTTAGCATACGGAATTTCAAAACCAGCTTGTTCTAAACGTTTCATCAAATAATTAGAATTTAAAGTGGAGAATTCTGCGACTCTCTTTAAACCTAAGGCGCCCAAAATACGCAAATAGACAAAGGCACGTAACATGATACCTGCATTACCCATGAACGCCGATAAAGGGCCAATACTCTGCGGACAATCTTTTTCAGTAATGATAATGTATCTATTATCCTTTTTTGCCACCATTGGAATCGGTAGAAATGGAACTAATTTTTCAACCGCAGCTACTGGACCACAGCCAGGTCCTCCGCCACCATGCGGCGTACCAAAAGTTTTGTGCAAATTCAAATGCACAACATCAAAGCCCATATCACTGGGCCGAACTTTTCCTAAAATAGCGTTTAGGTTGGCTCCGTCGTAATAGAGCAAGCCACCTGCCTCATGAATTATTTTAGCGATATCTTCTATGCCACGTTCGAATAAACCCAGTGTAGATGGATTAGTAAGCATAATTCCAGCAGTACGAGAACTCACAGCAGATTTTAATGTATCAAGATCAACGTCACCATTCGCTTGTGTTGCAATTTCCACCACTTGATGGCCGCTCATAGCTGCTGATGCCGGATTCGTACCATGTGCGGAGTCTGGAACGATAATTTCAGTACGGCCATGATCACCGCGTGATAAGTGATAAGCCTTTATCATCGATACACCAGCAAACTCTCCTTGCGCGCCTGCCATAGGAGCAAGTGACACACTTGGCATGCCAGTCACTATTTTCAACATCTCCTGCAATTCATAAGCACACTGCAAAAACCCCTGGCTGTGCTTTTCCAAAGCATAGGGATGGCGTTTTAAAAATCCTGGCAAAGATGCTAAGGTATGTAAAATACGAGGATTATATTTCATGGTGCATGAACCAAGAGGGTAAAAGTTAGTATCAACAGAAAAATTTTGCTGCGATAAATTGGTGAAATGACGAATAACTTCAAGTTCCGAAACTTCTGGTAACAAAGGCACATTTTTACGCAAATATTTATCACCTATTAGAACTTTTTCACTGTCTATTTTGGGTAGAGCTGATGTGGCTTTTCGTCCGACACTCGATTTCTCAAAAATTACTTTACTCATGGCTCACCTCCACTTTTTGTAGTGCATGTGTATACGCTTTTAAGTCCTCTTTAGTTTTCGTTTCAGTTGCACAAACTAATACACATTCTCCTAATTCAGGATATTCATCAACCAAACTGTATCCGCCTTGAATGTTATGCTCGGCTAACATATTCAAGACGTTTACAACTGGTTTATTAAGACGTAAAACAAATTCATCAAATACAGGAGCATCAAATGCACTGTCTACCCTATCAATTGTAGTCAGCTGCTCTTTTAAAGAATAAGCATTAAGATGACTTTTAATTGCTACTCGACGTAATCCTTCTGCTCCCGTCAAACTCATGTAGATTGTCGCTGCAGTCGCCATCAAAGCCTGATTGGTACAAATATTAGAAGTCGCTTTCGACCGCCGAATATGCTGTTCTCTAGCTTGTAAATTTAAAACAAAACCTTCGTTACCGTCAGAATCTGTAGTTCTTCCTATAATTCTGCCAGGCATGGTACGAAGATAATCTTGCTTACAACACATGAAACCGAAATACGGTCCACCAGAAGACAATGGTATTCCCAACGGCTGTCCATCACCAACCACAATATCAGCTCCCTTCTCTCCCCATTTCCCCGGCTCTTTTAATATTGCCATAGCAGTTGGATTAACTACAGCGATAACTAAGGCATTTTGCTGATGTGCCCAATCGGTTACCGTATCAACATCTTCTAGAACGCCAAAGAAATTAGGTTGAGCAATAACTACAGCAGTAATATCCTGCTCAGAAAATTTTTCTAACTCTGTAGTTAGCATACATCCCGTTTTTACATCGTAAGGAATTTCTACAAATTCGATTCCTTGAGGATCCGCAATAGTTTTTGCGGTTCTACGATAAGAAGGATGTGAGGCTACAGGTACTAAAATTTTTTTCGATTTCGAGCCGCGATTAGCACGTACCGCCATTAATGCAGCTTCACCTAAAGCTGATGCACCATCATATAACGAGGCATTAGAAACATCCATACCCATTAGATTAGCCATCATAGTTTGGTATTCGTAGATAGCTTGCAGAGTGCCTTGACTAGCCTCAGCCTGATATGGCGTATAAGCAGTCATAAATTCACCGCGTCCTATAATTTCCCAAACTACTGCAGGAATATAATGTTCATATGCTCCAGCACCGATAAAACATAACCCCGCTTGGTCTTTTGCCGCATGTTTGTGCATAAGTCGATTTATCTCCATCTCA
>CAYFQQ010000047.1:0-2246 GCA_964345265.1 uncultured Coxiellaceae bacterium | reverse complement strand
GATTTAATTAACAAAATGAGAATTGCTGGTTATGAATAGTGATTTGCGTTCAAAACCGCTAATTTTGGTATGATTGCAGGGCTTATTTATCTTCATATAACTGAGGATTAATCATAAAATAAGAGCCCATTGGAATAAAGTGTTTATATAGTAATAATGAAACATGTGATAAAGCTTCGTTTGCAACTTTTTGCTGCTGTACCCGTAACTTTTCTATAATTTTTGATATATGAATAGTATTCCAATATAAAATTGCATTTGATACCAAACTCAAGCAACTAGCTTTGTTCATAATTTCCTCGTAATCACCTGTTTGAAATTCGCCTTGATTGGCGAAGAACACTGTACGAGCCAAGGCGTGACGCTGCTCACCTTTATTTAATTGTCGCTGTATTTTACGGCGTAAATCCGGAGTGGTAAGATATCGCAAAATATATTCTGTTTTAATAATCCGACCAAGGTTAGTAAAAGCTTTAGTTAATCTATCTGATGGTGATCCTTTAATTAATCGCCTTACTATTTCATTTGCCGGAGTAAGCCTTTTCCTTAATGATGCTGCTACTTTTACCATTTGGTCCCATTGTTCGGCAATAATTTCGATATTGGCATTTTTATTTAACAATGGGTTTAATTCTCCATAATCGCAATTTCTAGAAATCTTATATAACTGCTGGTCTTTAATATCCTTAATTCTTGGCATGAATTCATACCCTAATAAATAACACAGGGCAAAGATATGCTCAGTGTAGCCACCTGTATCTGTGGTGTGCTCTTTAATATCTAAGAGCGTATCATTTTCTAATATACCATCTAAGACGTATAAAGATTCACGAGGGGCACAAGAAATAATATTAGTTCCATATACTGATAGTTGATCTGAAATATGTGTGTAGATTCCAACAGCTTTTTCGTAATAGCCGAAATATTTTGGATAAATTGAAGCAATTAAGCTGCTTGCGGTAATACCGAAACGTTGGTTATCAGAGGATGATAACTCGCCAACACCATGTAACAAACTTAAAGGCAATTTAGTATGGCAATTCACAATTTCAGTATTAGCGGCTTTAATAGTTTCTTCTCGAATGCAAGTACGAATTATATAACGCATCATATCAATGGTAACATCAGTGACACAATTATGCATTGCCGCCACGCCAATATTGGTTGCTTGCGAAATGATGCTTGCGAGTAGAGTTTTATAAAACATTTTAGGCAAACTTTGTTGCCCATGGACAGGTACGAAATGCCTGCTAAAACCAGTCATTTGATCAACTTCAAGCAATAGCTGTTCAATACGGATTTTCGGTAGACTAGTTTCCAATACTCTTTCGAGTTGTTTGACCTCAAATGATTCTTCTATTTTGTCGTCTTTATGTAATTTCAATTCATGATTTTGAATGTAAGCAAAACCATCTAAGCCAAATTTTCTTTTCGCTACATTTGCAGTTTTGTGAAGCTTATTACACAAAATATCTATAGCCTCAGCAGGGTTTTGTTTCAGCCCTAGCTCTTCATAAGCTTTGGTTTTCCGCTTCAGCCATTCTGAGTCGTTATATATCAAATCCCAAAATGAAACATACTTGACGCTTTGTGGTATATAAAGATCACGAGATCTTAATGCTTCTTTCATCGCCAAAGCTATACCTAACTCCCATACATTACGTTTTAAGCAATCATTTTCATCATATAGACACTTTTGTAAATGTTTATCAATAAAACTAACCGGAGCGTCCACGGGAATATTTTTTAATTGTTTATCATCTAATTTTTTTAATATTTCGATGGCTTTCAACAAACGGCCAGTGCCTTTTTCTGCTTTAAAAGGTAGTTTTAAAAATTCAGCAAAATATTTTCGCATACTGCCATAACGATTTAATAATATTTCAGCAAATCCATACTTACTAAGGTTTTGATGAATTCTTATGTCTTCTCGCGAAGCCATCAGTTTTTCCTGACCTCCTAATTTTTTGTAAATTTCGTGTGGATAAATAGGGTCGTTGATATTTGTGGCAAAAATAATATCAGCTATATCAGTTATACACAGATTTTCACGGTCAAAAATGTGTATAGATTTCAGGAGTTAGTGGCAGCATTGATTGCCAAAGAATATTTATTAAGCCAAGGTATTTTTTTATACAACATAACTTAAAACCCTGAGCGTAAGCTCAGGGATGAAGTTTTCCCTGAATCGTGCTGTAATGTGGTACGATGAAATTAAGGAAACAAAGTCATTGTGTGTATAAATG
>CAYFQQ010000046.1:0-6550 GCA_964345265.1 uncultured Coxiellaceae bacterium | reverse complement strand
TAAATATTTCGACAAAACAAAGTATATAGATTTTTGTAAACTATATTTTGGATCGGTAACCAAGTTATACATGCGGTGTAGTATTACCGAAATAAGAAACAACCCTATAATCATAGCTAAAACATAACATATTGCAGAAACAGGTGATAAATGAAATGCCGGCTGTGTGTCTTTAACATGCTTAAGTGTTTGATTGGAGATATTAGTTTTTATTGCTACATTAAAACATCCTAGTAATACTAAAATCATAATAAAAGCCAAATACCATATTTTGCTTAATGTTTGTTTATATAACTCAAAACTTGCTTTCCAAATTTCTGGTATGTTTAATTTTCTACTTGAGAATGCAAACATTTTTGTCCCCTTGGTGTTAAAATAAATAATATGATAACTCTTTTTAATAAATAAATAAAATAATGCGGCGATTAGATAATTTAATTAATAATAATTTGTCATTAAAAAACGGAGAACGAGCCTATTGGAGTGGACTCTATGGCAGCAGTTCTAGCCTTGCTATATGTACTGCTGCCCTAAAACACGGGGGTCCAATAGTTGTCATGGCTCCTGACTTGTTGTCTGTTAATAGACTAGCCAATGAACTCCATTTTTTTGCTCAGCAACGTAACATAGATATTATGATACTGCCCGATTGGGAAACCCTGCCCTATGACCGTTTTTCACCACATCAAGATATTATTTCAAAACGTTTATTGACTCTTTATAAACTATCGTCTTTTAAATCCGGTATTTTACTAGTCTCCGTAACTACCGCTATGCACCGTTTTGTACCTCACGAATATATTATGAACAACAGTTTTGTAATAAATAGACATGAACAGGTAGATATCAACAGGTTACGTGATAATCTGCTCAAAAGAGGTTACTACTGTGTAAATCAGGTTATGGAACATGGCGAATTTGCGATTCGCGGTTCCATAATAGATGTTTTTCCTATGGGAAGCTTGATACCGTACCGCATTGATTTATTTGATAATGAAATCGATAGTATTCGTGAATTCGATCCGGAAACACAGCGTTCTTTAACGGAATTAGAACATATTAATTTATTACCAGCTCGAGAAATTTCTACAAGTGAATCAGCTATAAATCAATTTAAACAAAAATGGCAAACTCTGTTTCCAGGACATACGGAAAATTGTCCTATTTATCAGGGTATCAGTAATGGGAATAACGTTCCTGGAATTGAATATTATTTACCGATGTTTTTTAATCAGACAGAAACGTTATTCGATTATCTGCTCGATAATAGTTTACTGATACAAACTGATAATTTGCTTAAAGTAGCGCAAACATTTTGGACTGAAATTAATGAACGTTATGAGCAGCTACGCTACGACATCACTCATCCGATACTTGCGCCCAATGATATTTTTATTCCAGTAGATAATTTATTTGGTCATTTTAAGGATTTTCGGCAAGTCCGAATAACCAATGAACAATATAAAACCAAAACCATAAACTTTGAAAGTAAAGAATTACCAGATTTAACTCTAGACAGTAAAGCTTCTCGACCACTAGCAAAACTGCAGAATTTTCTTAACTCGACAACGGCTAGAATTTTATTCTGTGCTGAATCTGCCGGTCGTCAGCAGGCATTGTTACAATTACTAAAGCGTATTGATATTGAACCAAAAAATTATCCCTTATGGGATAAATTTCTCAATGATAACGCCACTCTGGGAATTAGTATCGCTCAATTAGAGCAAGGCTTATGGTTAGAAAATATCATCATAATCCCAGAAGCAGTAATATTTGGTCAGCAGGTGATGCAACGCAGGTTGCGTGAACAGCAGCAGCAAGATACTGAAGCAGTTATTCGCGATCTTACTGAACTTAAAGCTGGTGATCCCGTAGTACATATTGAACATGGTATAGGCCGTTATCTAGGTTTACAAATCATTACAGCTGCAGGACAGGAGGCAGAATATTTAACCATTGAATATGCAAATCAGGCTAAACTATTTGTACCAATTTCTGCACTACATTTAATTAGTCGATACACAGGGGCCAACCCGAATAATGTTCCCTATAACGACTTGGGATCAAAGCAGTGGGAAAAAGCAAAATACAAAGCGCAGCAGAAAATTTACGATGTAGCCGCGGAATTATTAAATATTTATGCCCAACGCGCTGCTAAGATCGGCTTTAGTTTTCGTAAAGACGATGAGCAATATCAGCAGTTTGCTGCCGTTTTCCCTTTTGAAACAACCGTTGATCAACAAAATGCAATCGTTCAAGTTATCAATGATATGATCTCCCCACAAAATATGGATCGTCTAGTTTGTGGAGATGTTGGCTTCGGTAAAACTGAAGTAGCAATGCGCGCTGCTTTTTTGGCGATTCAGAATAATAAACAAGTCGTTATTCTTGCTCCTACAACATTGTTAGCACAACAGCATTACCATAATTTTCAGGACAGATTTGCTAATTGGCCGGTAAATATTTCTATGTTATCCAGATTTAATTCGCCCAAGCAACAAAAAATCATTATCGACCAACTTAAAGAAGGCAAAATAGATATCATAATAGGGACACACAGATTACTGCAACAAGACGTCGAATTCAAAGATCTTGGCTTGTTAATTGTAGATGAAGAACATCGGTTTGGTGTTAGGCAGAAAGAAAAAATAAAGTCATTACGGGCTAATGTGGATATTTTAACTCTAACTGCAACTCCGATTCCTCGTACTTTAAGTATGGCATTATCTGGAATTCGAGATTTGTCTATCATAGCAACACCTCCTGCAAAGCGTTTATCTATAAAAACCTTTATTCAAGATTATAACAAACAACTAATTCGTGAAGCGATTTTGCGTGAAACTCTACGTGGCGGACAGGTGTACTTTCTTCACAATAATGTAGCTACGATTGAAAACAAAGCCCGTGAACTTAAAGAGCTAATTCCCGAATCCAGAATTGAAATAGCTCATGGTCAAATGCCAGAACGGCAATTGGAACAAATTATGGGCAATTTTTATCACCTTCGGTTCAACGTTTTGGTTTGCACCACCATTATCGAATCTGGAATTGATGTTCCAACCGCCAATACCATTATTATTAACAATGCTGATCATTTTGGATTGGCGCAATTACACCAATTACGCGGCCGCGTGGGGCGCTCGCACCACCAGGCTTATGCTTACTTATTTGTCCGTTCGCAGAAAAACATTACCAGAGATGCAAAAAAACGTTTAGATGCTATCGCAACAATGGAAGGTTTAGGAGCCGGATTTACTTTGGCAATTCACGATTTAGAGATTCGCGGAGCTGGGGAAATATTAGGTGAAGAACAAAGCGGTCAAATTCAAGCCATAGGTTTCAATTTATATACCGAATTCCTGAATCGTGCAGTGAAGGCTTTGAAATCTGGTAAGCAACCCGAACTAAATGAACTATTCGATCATGGTTGCGAAATAGACTTAAAAATTCCCGCTCTAATTCCAGATAATTATGTCCCTAACGTCAATACACGTTTAACTTTATACAAACGTATTGCTAATGCAGACACCAACGCAGAATTACATGAATTACAAGTAGAATTGGTAGACCGATTTGGGCTTCTCCCACAACCGGTCAAAAACTTGTTTGCCATTACAAAAATGAAACTCAAAGCAAGATTATTAGGCATTCACAGCATTAAAGTTGGTATTGCACATGTTGTAATCGAATTTGACGAAAAACCCAATATCGATTCTGCTATAATTATTGAGTTAATTCAAAAACACCCTGAAATTTATAGTCTCGATGGTAAAAACAGACTGGGATTTACTCTACGAGAAGATAATGTGGAAAATAAAATAATAAAAATAGAACAACTGCTGAAAGATATTTCAAATAATCCCCGAATGTGAATGAGTGATGAAATTCAATTGTGATATAATTTCAAATATGTCATGCTCGACTTGATCGAGCATCCAGAAAAAAACTGGATTCCCGCCTTCGCGGGAATGACTGACGGGAATAAGATCATAATGAAAAAAATGCTTTTACTATTAATAACTTGTTTTATCGTGTGCAGCTGCGGACACAGCGGACCGCTATATTTGCCTCATGAACATCACTCCGTGCAAACAACACATAAATAAAATTACCATGCCATTTGATCCAAAATCTCTGTCTAAAAACTTAATAAAAGCATCTCAGCAACAAGCACCCTCCCCTAAAAATTTTAGCTATGATCCGAAACGTATTCCTAATAAGTCACAAGAGGAACAAATATCCTTAAATAGCAAACTAGCTTTTATTTCTCATCAACAAGGAGCCCGACCATCTCAGGAAGATACGGCCGGCATTTATATCTTGAAAAACAACAGATTAGCTAATTTACCTAATGAAGTTGTTGCGGAAATTTTATATAAAACTATCATCAAACTTGGAGAGGATATTAACCAAAAATCTTTCGCAAAAAATTGCGGTTCAACTCTAATTACAAGTCTGCAAACAGGAAATCGAGTTTTTACTGCCAACGTAGGTGATTCAAAAGCAATTTTACTAAAAAGCAAAAATAAAAAACCCTTTATAGCTCAAACACTTAATTGGGAACATAAGCCTACTGATCAAGAAGAAGCCATTAGAATCAAAAACGAAGGAGGATCGATTTTAGAACTAGATGTTGCAAGATTGGGAGGGGTTTTAGCTCTAAGCCGTGCATTTGGCCATCCATGGTTACCAGGCCTTAGTTATCAGCCAGATATCACTGTAGTTGAAATTAGTGAAGATGAAGAAGCATATATCATAAATTGCTGTGATGGAGTTACCGAAACCATGAACGAACTAGATATCAAAGATTTTTTTAATACCAAAGGTCCATCGAATAACCCAGCGTCTCGATTAAGCAAAGAAGCATATTTGCGGGGATCAAGTGATAATATCAGTGTTGTTTTTGTCCCCGTAATAAACAAACCTGATAAATCCATATTATCATTTGTAGCAGATGGCCATGGCGGACCTGAAGTAGCGCAGTATATAAAATCCAATTTTGCTAAATGTTTATTAAATTTGTTCCAGAAATTAAATAGTTAAAACCTAACAAAAATTGTAAATTGTTATGCCAAAGTATGATTCTAGAAGAAATAAATATGAGCTACGAAAATTAAAAAAATATAGGGAGCTCATTGAAAATAAAAGGAATAAAAACTCATATGTGCAAATATCAGAGATATTAAATTATTATAAAGCAACTCAAGAGAGCTATTATAAAAGCCAAGTTCTTTGTGTAAATCTTCAATTTTCTTTTACCAATTGGAAATTCATCCTATTACTACTGCTAATCAGTAGTACTGTAAGTACGCAAACTGAAGTGTGTAATCTAAATACATGTAAAAATGATGATAAACATCTAGAGGATAAAACATCTGCTAAGCAACTGGAAGCAACTAATATATGCTTATTTCCTTGGCATTTAAGAAGATGCAATATGCCTTCGGATGTTAATTTTGTAGTAAACAAGGAAGGCATATTACAAGCAGAATCCTGTTTTATGTATCAACGGCAATTGACTACTAAACCTATAGACGCAAAACTTACCGAGTTATTTAACAAGTGCCAAGAAGATGCTAAAAAATTTAATCAAGTTTTAACATCTGGAGATTCTGAGTGCAAAAATTTTGGTACGATTAAAAATCAAATTGATGAAGAAAATTTAAAATATATCGATAAACTCAAACGTGAATTATCTAGCCTAGGAACAATGGGTACAGAACCAGTAAATATAGCGTTGAACAATCTAGGTTTTAAACATAAGCTTTTATTAAATTTAGAAAAAATGATTCTTAAGTTTAGACTTGGTAATTGTGGAGAATTAGCTTTCCTCACAGAAGCAAGGCTGTTAATTAACAATATCAAATCTGGAACTGATATTCGGATTCAGAATTTAAATTTATCATCTCGAGGAATACATACAGCAACAGGCTATGACCAACATACTTTTTGCGTTATCGGTGCTCCACAAAATATACCCGACAAAATAGTAAGCGATAGTGTAACATCAGTCCAAGAATATTTAGATGAGCTTTATTTCTCCCCAGCATTTATTTGTGATCCTTGGATAAATCAAGGAGTATTAATACCTTTTTCGCAAGTGGAAAAGGTACCCTACGGCGCACTATATGGTTTTGGTCCCAGAGGGAACTTTTATAATAATCTTAAAGCAGTATCATTAAGAAATTTTACTCCAACGGATGGGTTATCATCCAGCCAAGCAAAATATGTTAGAAGTGGGGATAGAGACCTTAACGATAAACTAATAAAAGCAGTACAGAGTTTTGAACAACAAATCGACGAACAAAACTCGCAGATAGCTCCCAGACAAATTTGATATAAAACCTAGTTTTGCTGAATATCTTGATAATCTCGTGCATGAAATACAATAATTGCAATCACTATTTTTTAGAGTCTTTTGCTTTTGCAAATAGGCGTTGTTGAATAAATGTTCCGTCATTCCCGCGCAAGCGGGAATCTCAAATTAGTTATTGAATAATGTCGTAATATAAATCGCGCCATGAAAGATTCATTTTCTCAATTAATTGTA
>CAYFQQ010000045.1:0-3608 GCA_964345265.1 uncultured Coxiellaceae bacterium | reverse complement strand
ATCAATATAAGCACGGGCCAGGTCGATTTTAGCTGGAATTCCTTCCTGGCTGCCCATAAAATCATATTCTGATTCAGTATCCTTAGATTCCATTGTTTGATATGCTATTTTTTTTCGCCAGTACAAAATTAACCAAATGATAAAAAGTAGTATGGCAATGGTGAAAAATATCAAGGGAAAATATTCTACTTTAGCAAATCTACTGCTCTGTATATATTTAGTATATTTGTTTAATAGTAAGCTGAACTGTGAAGGTTTCTTTAATTGAACAATATTTTTATTTAATTGGTCAACTCGTTGTTGTAATTGTTGTATTTGATTTTGTAACGCCAAATTATGTTGATCTAAATTGGCTAGTCTAGTTTGATATTGCTGATCGAAATTCAATAAAGCCTTGCCTGTGCTATCAAATTGAGTTTGTAATTTTACTAATTGCTGATTAGCAATATTCTTTTTATTAACTTTGAATAATTTGTGCCAGGCTATATCCTGCATTTCAATTTGTCGCGCAGCTACGTTTGGCGCTATTTGCTGAATTTCTGAAAGCGTTGGAATTTTCAATACAGAACCAGATTTGATATCATTGACGTTAGCATCAGCGAAAGCTTGCGGATTATCTCGCAATATTGCTAGCATAGTTTGTTGAACGGAAACAGATGCATTCGGCCTAACAAAGATAGCGATCTGCCAAAGCTGATCTGCATTATTAGTTGGACCATATATGGTTTGACCAACAGCGCTGCATTCAGTTGCCACTAAAACAATAAGTATTAAGAATTTTAAAATTAATTTGCACATGATATTTTCCTAAATAAATTAATTGTTCACCATTTCGTCATCCCGCAATTTTCTCGTCATCCCGCGGCTTGACTACGATCCAGAAAATGGCCACTGGACACAAGCCGTCATCCTGTACTTATCCCTTCGTCATCCCGTCCGCCTTATCCTTTCGTCATCCCGTATTTATCCTTTCCCGCCTTTATCTTTCGTCATCCCGCGGCTTGACCGCGGGATCCAAGGCATAGGAACAGGCATGCCTGTTCCCTACTTCTCAATAACTTCTTTACTTAAACCATGTTCCCATAAAATACGTTGTAACCTACGTAACGCTGTAATTTGAATTTGACGCACTCGTTCACGAGTTAATCCTAATTGTTGTCCTACCTCGTCCAAAGTTCTTTTCTCATGGCCTCGCAACCCATAGCGTCTGATTATCACAGCTTTTTGCTTTAAGTCTAATTCATCGAGACACTCGTCTAAAGTTTTTTCCAGATCTTTATTTTCTAATGAAAATACTGGATTGTCATTAATTTCATCAGTTACAGTATCAGCAACAGTTCTTTCACCATCAGCATATATGACATCATCAAGTGATGATGTATCTTTACCTAAGTCCATCATGCGTCTTACTTCTTCTATAGGTTTTTTAACCCCTTTGGCAATTTCATCTAAAGTAGGTTCACGATTAAGCTCTTTGGTTAATTGGTATATTGTTTGCCAATATGTGTTTAATTCCTTAATGAGATAAACTGGCAGTCGAATAGTTCGCCCCTGATTCATAATCGCCCGCTCAACAGTTTGACGAATCCACCATGTGGCATAAGTAGAAAATCTAAATCCCATTTCTGGATCGAATTTTTCAACAGCATGCATAAGGCCTAAATTACCCTCTTCAATTAAATCTGCAAAATCTAAGCCACGATTAATATATTTGCGAGCAATTTTTACTACTAAACGTAAATTGCTTTCAATCATTCGCTTTCGTGCTGCTTCATCACCTTTTGCTATGCGTCGTGCTAAGTCAACTTCTTCTTCTGCTGTTAATAACTTGCGACGCCCTATTTCGCCAAGATAGAGTGTAGTTGGATCAGTACTAGTTGTCGTCGTTTCTTCTATCACACATTGTTTCCAAATTTTCGTTCCAAATAGTGCAGCGGGTTAACTGGTTTGCCGTTTAGCCGAATTTCAAAGTGCAAAACGATTCGACCACTATTATTGCGTCCTATTATGGCTATTTTTTGTCCGGCTTTAACAGTTTGACCCTCTGTTACTAAAATACGCCTATTATAAGCATAGGCACTTAAAAAATTAGCATTATGTTTGATAATAACTAATTTGCCATAACCGCGCAAACCTGAACCACTATAAACTACTATACCATTAGCACTTGCGATCACAGGTTCCCCAAAATGGCCGTTTATATCTATGCCTTTGTTACCTCCTTCGTGTAAAGCAAATTTTTTAATAATTTTACCTCGTGCTGGCCATAACCAATGCTTAACGTTATGATTTTGAAAGACTTTTCCCCCTCTAATTGGGTTCATACATAGCTGCTGTCCGACACGGATTTTGTAAGGTTCGGGCAAATGATTGATATGAGCCAATTCACGGTAATCCATATCAAACGCCCAGGCGATAGAGTATATAGTGTCATCCTTTTGAACTTTGTAATAGCTATGAGCTGCTGGTGTCTGCTGCCAGCCTTCAACTACAGGAGCATATGTATTAGTCTTACCACAACTGGATAAAAATAAAACTATAGTAAGTCCTAATAAAAATCTTGTTATATAGTTAATCCCGTAACCCATTTTGACACCTGATCAAAACTAGAATAATTTGTTAGATCTATTTGTAATGGAGTTATCGATATATGTTTCGATTTTATTGCATAAAAGTCTGTTCCAGGACCTGCATCCTGCCCAGGACCAGGCTGTCCGACCCAATAAAAAGTCTTATTACGTGGGTCGATACCTTTAATACTTGGTTCAGCATTGTGTCGTTTCCCAAGTCGTGTTACTTCAAGACCGCGTAATTCATTTAGTGGCACATCAGGTACATTGACACTGAGTATTGTTGCAGCTGGTAATGGATTATGTATTAACTGTTCGATCAGTTGTTTGGTGATTACTGCTGCTGTGTTGTAGTTAAGATTTTGTTCCACGACTAAGGAAACCGCGATGGAGGGAATACCGAAAATTCGTCCTTCCATTGCTGCTGCTACTGTGCCTGAGTATATAACATCGTCACCCAAATTGGATCCTTCGTTAATTCCAGAAACTACTAAATCCGGTTTGTATTTTAGCAAGCCGGTAAGGGCTAGATGAATGCAATCTGTGGGGGTGCCTTCTAAACTAATGAAACCATTCTTTAGTGTTTTTGGGCGCAGAGGATCCAAAGTCAAGGAATTGCTAGCACCACTACGATCGCGATCTGGTGCTATAACATCAAGATCAGCGATCTTCTCTAGTGCTTTTGACAAAGTTATTAGTCCTTCGGCATTAACTCCATCGTCATTGCTTAACAAGATTCGCATAAAAAATGGGTCCTTAAAACTATATATATTGAACAGTAACTATACGTTAAATTATAGAGCAATTAAAGATCTGTAGCTTGTGAACAACAATTCGCGTTTTGACGCTGCCATTTGTATGGTCGGTTTCGTCTCTAGCAGAACAAAAGATGCTTCATTAAACTGGATCTGTCTGATGATTTTTTATACAACATAACTTAAAACCCTGAGCGTAAGCTCAGGGATGAAGTTTTCCCTGAATCGTGCTGTAATGTGGTACGATGAAATTAAGGAAACAAAGTCATTGTGTGTATAAATG
>CAYFQQ010000044.1:0-9187 GCA_964345265.1 uncultured Coxiellaceae bacterium | reverse complement strand
CATTCTCGCGAAAGCGAGAATCCAGGAATTTAACTATAGAATAATATCATAATACAAATCACGCCAATTAGGATTATGCTTTTCAATTAGCTTCAATTTCCATTTTCTTTTCCAATGTTTCAACTGCTTTTCTCGGGAAATAGCAGAATAAATATCTAAGAATTGCTCATAATATACCAAAACATGTACGCTATACTTTTTGCTAAACCCACCAATGAGATCATTTTTATGTTGATAAATACGCTTAATTAAATCTGAAGTCATTCCAATATATAAAGTACCGTTTCTCTTACTAGCAAGAATATAAACATAAGCCTTTTTCATATAAATTTAACATTAATTAATATTAGTAAATAAGATAATTGAACAAGTAAAATAAAACTATACCGTATAAATAATTGGCTTCAGATAACTAAACACTAATTAGTAAGCTCATTGTTTGATATGTGTAAATTTAAAAAACATAAGAATCAATAAATTCAGTTTTTATTTTCTGGATTCTCGCATTCGCGAGAATGACTTTTCCCTGAGAGTTCGCGCAATATGTTATTGCATAACAACCCTAAATTATTATAAAAATCGTATAGTATTTAATAACTCAATACGATTTACTTCATTCGATGCGGGATAAACTTATCATCTAATCTAAACTCCCATTTTTCTATTCTTCCTTCCCATGTTCTAAACTTTAATAAAAAATGATCAGTCGTTGCTTTAACTTTCATATTATGCCACCAATTAGATGGATAATATTTAGCAAAACTTAAATATGCCAAGGCAAACGAATCAATAATCGGATTGATTGCATTGGTATTTGAAGATGCAACATAGATAATACCAGATTTAACTTTATTAAGGGGTGTTTTATTATCATCCCAAAAATCTTTATCAAGTATAAGTAATACTCTAGCTTCTTTATTAGCCAATTCTAAAATATAATCATCTGATCTATTCCTTTCTGGATCATTAAGTCCGCGAATATTGATACCTGAAGCAGAAAATTCATTTATTACTTCAACAGGTATATTTCCATCGGCTAACAGTTTTATATTTTTTATTTTCATAATGATCGTTGCATAAAAATATTTGGTATCTCAATTACTGGATCCTCGCTTTCGCGAGGATGACTTTATTTGGAAAAATCAGGAATAAACATAACCCTCATGAGCATAAGGATTAAATAAAATATGTTTATCTATAATCACATCAATTGTACTTTGCATATCAACTTCTTTCGGAACAGTTATATGCCATAAAGTTCCTTGTTTGACTTCAACTATATTTTCAATATCAAAACTTTTTTTCAATACCTCACACTTATGCTGACCAATTAAATCGTCTTTGTTGCGCACTAAAATCGAAACAGTATTTGCTTGAGGTGTTTTCTGCTCAGAGATTAATTGTTCTTTATTGGGATTAAATAATTCAAAACTTTTGATTAACTTTTGTTCTAATTGTTGCGGCTGATCTTTATATTTAATCTCCCAATGCGCTTGTCGTCTAATTTTCACATTAAGATTTAAATTCTGCAAAGCTTTTTGTATAGACACAGCAGTATTATCAGTAATTATTAATCCAATAATTAATTCAAAAGCATTTTTTGCGAGCTGATAAGATGAAAGTTCAACTTTGGGTAAAGCAAAAAACAATGGTTGCACATGAACGCCTTTTCCTTCTGCGATGTAATCCCGCATCGAGTTAAATATTGCATCACCATTAGTAGTGCGTTCAGGATGCGGCATGATAGCCATCACGTTGCCTGCTCTGTTACACACTGCCGCCAAATTATATTCAGAACCGTCTGGATTGATTGGAAACTCATCTTTAACTCGACTATCAGCATCGCAGTATTGCAACATAGCAACATTTTTATTCTGTAACTTTTTCAGTAAACCTGGAGCAAGAATAAAACGTCCTTCAGCATGAGCAGTAGGAATATATATAGGTTGTTCCAGATTTAAATAACGAAAAAAAGCATTATTCGGTTGTGACTGAATTGGCTTAACATAAATCCAATCATTATAATAACCCACGCCTAATACATGTTCATTTTTAATGCGCTTATTCATCGCCAAAGCCATACCGACTTTATTGCCAACTATGCCGGGTACTAATCCGCTTTCAACTAAAATTTGTGCGCCATTACAAATTCCCAATACCGGTTTTCCTTGCATAGCAATTTGACGCACGGTCTGCATTATCGGATCTAACGAAGCAATAATTCCGGCTCGACCTCGGTCTTCATATGCAAATCCGCCAACAATAATGCAGCCATCACATGCTTCAAGTTTTTCACTTGGTTCATTCCACAAAAAAGGCACCGGTTGCATTTGCGCCCGTTGCACTGCGAGCATAGTTTCGCGTTCACAGTTGGAACCAGGAAATTGAATAATCGCTATATTCATTTAGGTCTCAGCTAACACAACTTCTTTGTGCCCAGAAATCACTTCTCCAATTTTTAATAATTTAAAATCAGAATATTTCTTCATTTTCTGCATTATTACGTCGACATTTTCTTGAGCAATTATTAGTACAAATCCAATTCCCATATTAAAAGTTCGATACATTTCTGGTTCATCTAATTTACCGATGGTTTGCATTACTTTAAAAATTGCAGGAATTTGCCAACTGTTCTTGTTAATTTTTACGGTACAATTATTCGGTAATATCCGTGGAATATTTTCCAGTAACCCGCCTCCGGTTATATGTGCCATACCTTTTACAGGAATATTGTTATTCAAAAGATCAAGTACTGGTTTAGTATAATTTAAATGTGGAGTCAGTAATATTTCACCTAGAAGCTCATTTAATTCTGGAAGTTTTGAAGTAACGGTTAAATTCGCTACATCAAAAAATAATTTCCGCGCTAACGAATAACCATTGGTATGCAACCCACTAGACATAAATCCTAAAACTTTATCGCCACGTTGAATTTCTTTGCCAGTAATAATTTTATCTTTTTCAACTATACCGGTAACAATACCAACCAAATCATGTTCATTCGGTAAATAAATATTGGGCATTTCAGCAGTTTCACCACCAACTAGTGAAACATCATTTTCACGACAGGCTTTTACCATGCCACTTACAAGTTTATCAATTATGTCGGGGTTAAGATGATCGCAGGCGATATAATCAAGGAGTGTTATCGGCTTAGCACCAACAGTTAAAACATCATTACAGCTTGCACTTAATAAATCGATACCTAATGTATCATATTTATTCATCATGCGTGCAATTATCGATTTGGTACCAACGCCATCGATACTTTGTACCAAGACCGGATGTTTATATTTTTGCAGGATTTGTTTAAGATCGATTAGTGCTGCAAAGCCATTTAAGTCGCTCAAAGTATAAGGCGCACAAGTAGACTTGACTTTATTTTTGATACGCCTGACTACTTCACTGCCCGCAGCGACATCAACACCTGTTGTTTTATATGATATTTTATTCACAATAATTTATCCCTTAATCCTTCACACCAAGCTTGCTTGGCATCGCTCAGTGAGACCTTAATACAACTTTGCATGCTTAATTCAGTCTGTTCAATAGTATGACCAATTATTGCAGCATCAATATCATATTTACGAAAAATGTTGTTTACTGCAACTATGTTAGTTTTATCTACTTCTAAAATAAATCCTCCAGTTTCACTAAATAATTTTACTTCCTCAGACAAATCGCCGGTAATATTTATCTCTAATCCAATTTCATTAGCAAAACTCATCTCTGCCAAAGCGACTGTTATTCCACCATTAGAAATGTCATGTGCTGATAAGATTAAACCCTCACTAATGGCATTGTTTAATGCTGCAATTTGCATTTTAAGTTCCTTAAAATCTGGTTTAGGAACATTGGCTCCAAGTTGATCATGCAATGTATAATAGCAGCTGCCACCGCATTCATTTTTGCGTTTGCCAACTAAAACTATTAAAGAATCAGGTTTTTTAAACTGCAAATTAATCGCCTTGCCAACATCATTTAATTTACCTAAACAGCTAATAATTGGACTAGGCGGAATCGCTCCCCTTTTGGATTCATTGTACAAAGAAACATTACCGGAAATAACCGGAATATTAAACGCTTTACAAATATCGCTAATGCCTCTTACACCTTCGGCAAATTCTGCCATCTGCTCTGGCTTTTCAGGATTCCCATAACAAAGACAATCAGTGATTGCCAAAGGTTTTGCACCAACTGCTGCAATATTACGGATACACTTTGCAACTGCATTTACTGCACCCCAATAAGAATCAATTTTATTGTAACGCGGATTTTGTGCACTACTCAACGCTATTGCCACATTGTTAATTTCTTCGGGAAATTCTTTGCTATTAAACGGCTGCATAACTCCAGCATCTGCCTGGCCTCTTTCAATAATGGTTCTGCCCTGAACCTGTTTATCATAAGTCTCGAACACCGGCTTACGGCTAGCGATATTTTCATTAGCAAGTAAATTTAATAAAGTCTGGTTATGATTTTCTAAACTCGGAAGTTTAGGTTCAACAAGACTAATTCGTTTCATTTTGCATGGTCGTTTATAGGAAAGACCTTTGGTCACATCTCGCGCGTCAGCATCAACTATTTTATTACCCTGATAACGTACTAAGTAATTGTGACCTTCGGTAATTTTCCCAATGACTTTTGCCTGAGCTTGTTCTGCGATACTTGGCAAGGCAAAAGTTTCATTATAATGTTTGATAATCAACGGAGTAATATCAGGATGTACTACCCACATGAAGCGTTCCTGAGTTTCTGAACACAGAATAACCGAAGGATGCAAATTATCTTTACTAATCGGAATTGCTTCGATATCAATTTCAGCGCCATAACCGCCCCCTTCTGCTAACTCCACGCTGGCACATGCAACACCACCTGCCCCTAAATCTTTGCATGCCACTCTGTCCAATAAATGCTTTTCTTTTAAATAATCGAATAATGCATAACTTGCTTTCAATATATGCCTTTCTAAAAAAGCGTTAGGTTCTTGCACTGCACCGCGACTCTGTTCTTGTTTTTCTTCTTCTAATTCAAGTGATGCAAAACTGGCGCCAGCAAAACCGGTATCATCGGTAGCTTTTCCAACCAAAATCAAATCATAACCAACTGCACTTTTAGGAGCATAAGAATGAATAATATTGTCCTCACGTACAATTCCCAGAGTAACCACAGTTACCAAACAATTGTCGTTATAGCCAGAATCGTAACACAAATCGCCGCAAACATTTGGAATCCCAAGAGAATTAGCATAACTTGCAATACCAGCTACTACATTTTCATGAATCCATTTGCTTTTGGAGCTCTTAATATCACCAAAACGTAAGCTATCGGATACAGCGATAACTTCCGCTCCCATACAACAGACGTCACGGACATTGCCGCCAACTCCGGTAGCGGCTCCTTCAAACGGCACGATTTGCGAAGGATGATTATGCGACTCATGGCTAATAACTATTCCATAACGATGCCCCTGATTATCTTGTGCAACACTTACAATTCCAGCATCCTCTTTAGGCCCGAGAATTACATCGGGTCCTTCTGTCGGCAACTGTTTTAAATAATGGCGAGTACTTTTATAGGAACAATGTTCAGAAGATTGAATCGACCATAATATGCATTCAGTTAGTGTTAGCGGCCTCTTGAGCATTTTTTTTTGAATTGCTAATACCTCATCTACACTAAGAACAATATTATATTCTTTAAGTAGCGCCGCAATTTTTTTACGGCTCATTCGAGCAAAATCGAAACTTTCATTCACGGCTTTCTTATACGCTCCATAACCACAAAACTATAAGGATAAGGATTTTTTTCATCAGCAGCATAATCTGTATGCTCAACTTCTCGCCATTCTTCTGCATTCCATTTAGGAAAATATTTATCACCTTCAAAATAATGGTGAATAAAGGTTAAATACATTTTATTTGCTAAAGGCAAGGTTTGCTTATAAATCTCAGCTCCACCAATAATCATTACCTCTGCATATTCTTTCAGAGCTTCGAATGCTTCCTGCAGCGAATGATAAACTTCACAACCTACACTTTTAAAGCTTTTATCATGGGTGATAACAATATTACGACGTCCTGGTAAAGGTTTACCTATTGATTCATGAGTTTTGCGTCCCATAATTATCGGTTTACCCATGGTAATAGCTTTAAATCGCTGTAAGTCAGCAGATAGATGCCAGGGCAATTTATTATCAACTCCGATTAACCGGTCATCTGCCATGCCTGCAATAATAGAAATTTGCATAAGAGTATATTAACATAAGTAATATTTTTACCAAGTTTTCGAGGAGATTATATGCCCTATTCAGCACAAGTTTTCAGAAAACTGGAGCAAGAACTCAAATTACCAACAGGAAGCATTAAAAATATCTTTGATAATAAAGGAAACATCACTCTCGAGATTGATAATGATACATTAACATCAGAAGACCTTGAAAATAAATTTAATACCTTAGTAAAAAATCCGTCTTTTCAAGTATTAAATGAAAAAGGTAAATTTTGGATATCAATCTTTGGAGAAAAAGCTACAACGGATTTTAGAGATAAGATAGAATCTTTACACGGAAATAATAAACCTATCAACACAAGTTCCCATGACGAAATAATTTTTCAACTACTTCAAAAGACTTTCAATGAATTAATCGCACAACCATTCCAAAAACACCAACTAAATCCAAATAAACTTGATATATTAGAACACTCATTGCTATTGATGGCAGGAATAAAAACTTATCCAGGAACATGCAATTATAGTATCAAGGATACCAACATTACTATTCACTTCAAACTTCTTCCAGAAGACTTTAATCGATTCACAAGTTACATAACACAACAAGGTGCTGAAATATTATATCTTGGAGATGACAAAAGTGGTCGACAAATGGTCCAAACTACTATTATAGCTATACTCAGCATTTCACCAATGATTGATAATGTCCTAAGTCAATTATCACAATCAATGCTTCTTCCAATATATAAAATTCTATTCGAACAAAAACAATATGAGGCAGCTTGGAATATACTCTCATCAGCATGGCCGAAAATTGAATTTTATTCTTCATTTTCAACATCTTCTCCTCAGTTCCAACCTCCACATCTTTCATCTCCAATTACACCACGCTCTTTGGTTCTTCAACCTTCAACATTCAGCCCTCCTTCAGAAAACAGCAAAGGAAAATATATCAATCCTGAAGCGATACCCAACATAGAACAAAATCTTGGTCTTAAATCTGGAACAATACTCGTGATTACTTACTTTTCTCAAAACCAAAAACTTGAAATACATTGCCTTGATGAAGTGTGCATAGCAGCAGTTCTGAGCGTTTTAAACTTAAATCAAGAACCAAAAATAGATACAGTATTGAACACAATAACAATCCAGGGAGCGGAGGCAGAAAATCTTTCCGAATCTTTTGAAAACACAGATTCTGCCGATCTTACCATGGCCATAGAACTTTGTAATCGTTAAATTGAACAATTAGGATGATTAGAATTCGTCATTGATGTATCAGGAAATTGTTCATCTACGAAATTTTTACAAATTTGCAAGCAATTTTCTTTTTCATTATTCTTCAATGTATAAACAGTATCAATTAACTCAATAACTAATTGCTTATATTGTTTCGAAACTTTAAAATTACTACTGCCTGTTACAATAGCATTAAATTCAGTAGATTGGGGCATATCGCAAAAATTCGAATAATGTTTTCTAGTTAACCCAGATAAAATTCTTTTAAAATGAGATAATTTATGAGGGAAAGTAGTCGAACCCCAAAACTTTGTTTTTCCCCAAAAGGGGAAATCAACCGCGATTCCTTTTGAACTCAAATCATCTAAATAAACACAAATATTGCAAACATGTTGAATGACACTATTTACATTTTGCGAAATTTCATCTTCAAACTTTCCCTTTAATTCAGCATATAAAATATCATAGTTCGGCATTGGTATAACTCATTTAAGATATCTGGTAATATAATACTCTCACATTTTAGCAGGTTATTCTTAAGAAAATCTTAGATAGTCCAAATCAGCGAACAAACAAAATTCATTGAAAAATGATTGTTTACAATCAAATTTCAATGAATATTAAGCGTAGAGAAATTTTTGTCCTTCACAGTTATTAAACATCATGTATAATATTTCCGATGCATTTATATCAAAAACAGTTCATCGAATTCTGCATTCAGAATGAAGTCATTCGCTTTGGCGAATTCACTCTTAAATCAGGCCGTATTAGCCCCTACTTTTTCGATGCAGGACTATTTAATAGTGGATACACTATTTCCAAACTAGGTGCATTTTATGCGCAAGCAATTAAAAATTCAGCAATAAATTTTGATATATTATTTGGACCAGCATATAAAGGGATTCCTTTGGTAGTCACTGCGGCAATAGCACTTGCTGAAAAATATAGTATAGATAAGCCATTTTGTTTCAATCGCAAAACAGTTAAGCGCCACGGTGAGGGCGGAAATCTTGTTGGTGCGCCCCTAAAAGGAAAAGTGCTTGTTATCGATGACGTAATTACAGCTGGAACTGCTATAAATGAAGCAGTAAAGATTATTCGCTTTAATAATGCAAAACTCTGCGGAGTTTGTATAGCTTTAAATAGGCAAGAAAAAGGTAAACATAAACTATCTGCTATTCAAGAAATTGAACAGAAATATAAGATAAAAGTTATTAGTATAATCACTCTAGATGATTTAATTGGTTTTGTAGAAAAATCCTCTATTTTTAAAAAATATCTAGAGAAAATTAAAGCCTATCGAGAAAAATATGGAGTTAAACAACCATGAAATATGAAATTATGTACATCGCCTCCCATCAAGAAATGGCTCCTGCTGTATACACGATTACTTGTCAAGATTCTGAAGCAAAAGCCTTTATGCAAGCAATAAATAAAGAATTAAAGACAATGGAGACAGAAAGAAGACGAGAATTTAAAGAAGCATTGAAAGAAGGGGCAAGAACTCAACCACATAGACGAATGAAGAAAGAAAAAAACAGATATTCTTTTGACGAATTTCAAGTAGAAAACGTCTGCGCGGCTGCTCAAAGACTCGAGGGTCAAGAAATAAGGTGCTCATTTTTAAAGCCTCGGTTTGAAATTACCGCTTCACACATAGAAGATCTCGAACGAAATATTGATGAAGTCGTAAAGAATTTCAATCAGCAATTCT
>CAYFQQ010000043.1:0-4064 GCA_964345265.1 uncultured Coxiellaceae bacterium | reverse complement strand
TGACCAATTTTAAGTGCTATTTCACGTCATACCCGCGAAGGCGGGTATCCAAAGAGCCCCAAATTAAATGGATTCTCGCATTCGCGAGAATGACAGCATTAAAATGAGAATTGCTGGTTGACAAAAGTGATATTAACTCTATCATTTTAAGCGCTTCCCCGTCAATTGGGCAAATTTATGAACGAGAATCTTGATAAGATAACAGCACTGTATGATTTACCGTTTATGGACCTGTTGTATCAAGCGCATTGTATACATCGGCAGAACTTTGATCCAAATGTCGTTCAGACAAGTGCGTTATTAAGCATTAAAACCGGTAATTGTTCAGAAGACTGTGCTTACTGTGCACAAAGTAGACATTACCAAACTAAAATAGATTTCCATAATCTGATACCATTACCTGAAGTGATGGCTAAAGCAAAAATCGCTAAACAACATGGAGCAACCCGTTTCTGTATGAGTACTGCGTGGCCTAAGCCGGCTGAAAAAGAATTTGTCAAAATTATCGAAATTATTAAGCAAATCAAGACCCTTGGACTTGAAACATGTGTAACACTGGGAAAATTGAATGATGAACAAGTACAGCAGTTAGAGGCAGCAGGTTTAGATTATTACAATCATAACCTTGATTCATCTCCAGAGTTTTACAGCAAAATTGTTACCACACATACCTATCAGGACCGGCTAGAGACTTTGTACTGCATAGCGAAAGCCGATATTAAAATATGTTGTGGCGGTATAATTGGCATGGGAGAATCACGAAATGACCGTATAGCCATGCTCGTGCAATTAGCCGGCCTTCCTAAACATCCTGAAAGTGTGCCGATAAACCGCCTAGTACCAATTAAAGGTACGCCTTTAGAAAATGTGCCTGCCTTAGACGACATTGAATTTATCCGCACTGTTGCTGTAGCTCGAATTATGCTGCCGAAATCGTATATTCGTTTGGCTGCCGGCCGCGCAACTATGAGTGATATCATGCAAGCCTGCTGTTTTTTTTCAGGAGCTAATTCTATTTTTTACGGCGATAAATTATTAACTACAGCAAATCCTGAAATTGCAAAAGATTTAGATCTATTCAGACGTTTGGGCATTCAACATGCTTGATGAAATACTGAGTAAGCGCCTCAAAGACTATTATAAGGCAGATCTATATCGCACTCGGCATATTTATAATCATAAAGATCATTGTATTTTTTGTAGCAATGATTATTTAGATTTAACTAAACATCCTGAAGTTATTAAAGCTTTCAAAAAATGTGCTGATGAATACGGTGTTGGAAGCGGAGCTTCTCAGTTAATAACCGGCCATAGTTGTCCACATCGCATATTAGAAAATGCCTTTGCTGAATTCCTAAATCGTGACCGTAGCCTATTATTTTCATCTGGATATCTGGCCAATATCGGAGTAATTACCGCCTTGATGGATGACGAGAGTGCTGTATTTGAGGATAAGCTAAACCATGCTTCGTTGATCGATGCCGGGATGTTTTCCAGAGCGAAGGTTTACCGTTATGCGCACAATGATATTAAACATTTAGAGTCTCAACTATCAAATTCTAATCATAAACAAAAACTAATTATTACCGATGGTGTATTTAGTATGAATGGTGATATCGCAAAATTGTCCGAACTATCAATGTTAGCTAAACAACACAATACTTGGTTACTGGTCGACGATGCTCATGGCATTGGAGTGTTAGGCAATAATGGAGGAGGGACCCTTGAACATTTTAATTTACGACAACAAGACGTGCCTATTCTTATATGTCCATTAGGAAAAGCACTTGGATGCTGTGGAGCTATTGTTGCGGGTGGTAAAAACTTAATCGAATCTTTAATCCAATTTGCTAGAACTTATATTTATAATACTGCGATTCCTCCAGCAATTGCAGGTGCTCTGTATGCTAGTTTGCAAGTTATAAAAAGAGAAACATGGCGCCGCGAAAAATTGACTTACCTTGTTAATTACTTTAAGCAGCAAGCCCACATACGAAACTTAACTTTTTTGCCGTCAATAACACCAATCCAATCGTTTATTATTGGGGATGCAAAAACTTCCTTAATAATTAGCGAGAAGTTATTATCCCGCGGCTTTGTAGTTGTCGCGATCAGACCACCCACGGTACCGCAAAATACTTCTAGACTACGTATTAGTTTGAACTGTTTACACACAGAAAAACAAATCAATAATTTACTAGATAATTTGGCTGAAATATATGCACAAACAGAAAATCGCCGCTAACTTGGAAAAAATAACTATGACTAAACGATTCTTTATTGCTAGTACCGATACTGGAGTTGGTAAAACTTATATTGCCTGTAAACTGTTAGAATCATTTAATCAGCAAGGGTTATCGACTGCTGCCTGCAAACCGGTTGCATCTGGTAGTGAAATGACTAAACAAGGATTGAGGAACGAAGATGCACTTCATCTCATGCAAGCTGCTTCTATTAAATTGCCATACCATCAAGTCAATCCTATTGCTTTACAGCCACCGATCGCTCCACATATAGCAGCACAACAGTCAAGGCAGAAAATAACTGTGGAGAAATTAGTCAATATGTGCCAAGCGGTTCTTAATTGCAAAGCTGATGTATTAATATTCGAAGGGGTAGGGGGTTGGTATGTGCCATTGAATGATACAGAAACTATGGCAGATTTCGTTAAGGCCTTGGATTTATCGGTTATTTTGGTTGTAGCAATACGGTTAGGATGCTTAAATCACGCACTTTTGACATATAATGCCATCAGAGCATGTGGTGTAAAATTCCATGGCTGGATAGCAAATCGAATTGATCCCGATATGTTGGCTGGTGATGAAAATGTTAAAACTCTATCAGATTGGTTAGGAGCAAGCCTTACTCTATAAATTAAGTTACTTTGTAGTTTTTCTTGTTCTCATTTTTATGTCATCCTTGCGAAGGCGAGGATCCAGTTCGCAACTTTTTAGCTGGATTCCCGCTTTCGCGGGAATGACAAACATACTTAGGAGTAGATAAACTGTTGACGAAGTTTTCTAACGATCTGTAAGCACTTTTTGTGGACTTGATCTTCAATTTTTCGTCTTTCTGAATCTGTTGTTACTTTTGCCAAATCACGAGTGCGAACCGTCATACATCTTTTACAAACCTCTGTTAAAAATTCAGCCTGTGGATACGGTTTATTTTCCATGCCGGTGCGGCCTCGAATATCGGCGATACAAGCTAATAAGATCTTTTTAAACCGTTCGAAGTTTTGATATGCATCCAGTGATTTCAATAATCTAAGAACACCTTTAGGACCAGATTTTAGGACATTATTACAACTGCCATGATAACGAGTCACTAGTATAGCCAAATCTTGATATTCGAGTGGTATTTGAAGCCTTCGGCAGAACCGTTTTACTATCTCAACACCTCTTTCTTCATGCTTATAATGAGATGGCCATAAGGATTTAGTAGTTGCTAATTTACCAAAATCATGGACTAAAACAGCAAAACGCACTTTAACATCATCAGTAAGCTTAGTTATGACCTGCAATGCCAGCATAATATGAATGCCGGTATCGATTTGTGGATGATATTCAACTGGGTTCGGAATGCCAAATAACCCATCAATTTCTGGGAAAAAAACTTTCAATGCCTCACATTCCCGCAGCACTTCAAAGAATCGCCATGGAAACTTTTGCTCTAATGCAAACTTAAGCTCCTGCCAAATTTGTTCTCCTGTCAATTCTCTCATCTTCCCTGATTTAACTGTAGTTCGCATCAGCTCAATTACAGCATATGGTACAACAAAATCCTTAAACTTTGCAGCCTGCTCTGCTATATAAGGAATCTTCAAAAGTGACATACTTGATTTAGGTTTCCCTTTCTTCATGACTTTATAATCTGATCGTAGTCTTAGAAATTATTCTTCAAATATATCATATTCTTTGACTATATGCTTTCAGCAAAAAACAATTTCAGCAATTCTCATTTTGATGCTGTCATTCTCGCGAATGCGAGAATCCATTTAATTTGGGGCTCTTTGGATACCCGCCTTCGCGGGTATGACGTGAAATAGCACTTAAAATTGGTCA
>CAYFQQ010000042.1:0-3357 GCA_964345265.1 uncultured Coxiellaceae bacterium | reverse complement strand
AATAAGCCACGTGGTGTCTTATTTATCGACGGTGAAATGCCCGGCGGCGCATTAAAAGAACGTATAGCAAATATCATTTTAGCAGCAGATAAGGAAGCTATAGCGCCGCTAATTTTTTTAACGCCTGATATGCAGCAAAATGGTATGCCAGACTTGGCAACTTTGAAAGGCCAAGAGCAGGTTGAGCAATTTATAACTGATGATATAGAGTTGATAGTTGTTGACAATATTTCATGCTTAGTTCGTTCAGGCAAAGAAAACGAAAGCGAAAGCTGGTTATCAATACAGGAATGGATTCTAAAATTAAGGGCAAAAGGCAAAAGTGTACTTTTTATACACCACAGCAATAAACAAGGCCTACAGCGCGGCACATCGCGTCGTGAGGATGTGCTGGATGCAGTAATTAACCTTAAGCATCCTGCTGACTACACGCCTGATCAAGGCGCATTTTTTGAGGTTCATTTTGAAAAGGCACGTCATTTATACGGCGATGACACAACGCCGTTTGAAGCTCGTCTAACTATTGATAACGAAGGTAAACAATGCTGGCTTACTAGGACAGTTGAACAATCAACATCTGACAAAGTAATTACTTTATCAAATGAGGGTTTTAACCAAACCGAAATTGCTAAAGAACTAGGCCTTAATAAATCGACAGTATCTCGTCATATTAAAAAAGGCAAGTTATGAACCATCAAAATCAAAAAGTTGCACAGTTACATAGTATAGTAACGCAACTATGCAACTCTGATGACAAAACATGCAACACCTTATGCAACTCCAATGCAACTATTGGTCTAAAAAATTTAGCGGCAAAAGCTTTGCAATACAACCAGCAATGCAACTTTAATGCAACTCAGTCTAAAAACCAATGCAACTTTGTGCCCCAAAAAACTGATGAAAAGTTGCATAGAAATATATTCCAAAAATATGGGATAAGCATTGAAAAAATCCAAGACTTTCTTGGTGAAGATTGGGAATTGTACAAAGATAATGCCAAAGCATTAGTTGGTTGGGCTGATCTACTTAGTGAACGCCAACAGATGGAACGCGGGGAAATCCCCAAAGATTTCATCTCTGTAACGCACTGTAGTTGCTGTGGCGATGTCTTTGTGCCCCCAGCAATAGCGAATAATGGTTCGGTTCTAGGTTGTCCTTGGTGCTTAAATAAATCCAAACAATTACCTATTCCTCATCCTATAACTAATAATCAAAAGTCTGAGTAACTATGTACATACAAATTTTCAAAACCATACAAAAACTTGAAAGTGAAGGGTTAACCTTACCAAAAGCAAGCAAAGACATGTGTAAAGACTATTTAATAGACATGATGTTAGAATTTTCAAACGATGACTATGTGCCCGTAAAACTATCTCAAATCCTTATTGATTTTTGTTATTTCTTAATTTCGGTTCTTGACCAAGAGGTAGTAGAATCACCTGATCAGATCAGTAGTAGAACAGAAGATGACTAAATTTACGAAAGGTCAAAGCGGCAATCCTCAAGGTCGTCCTCGTGGCGTCAAAGATAAAAGAGTTTTGTTTGCTGAAATGCTAGATGACTATAAAATCACTCTCTTCGATAAAGCATTAGAATTAGCGCTAGCCGGCAATGAGCAAATGCTGAAACTATTGCTTGATAGGATATTGCCAGCAAAGCCTAAGGATAATCCATTACCTGAAATTGGGAAATTAGATGGCAATATAACGCAACAATGCGATAAGGTAATGACATTGATTGCAAAAGGTATTATTACTCCAGATGAAGGAAACAGCTTGCTTTCTGCTTTAACAACGAAAACGAAACTTGTAGAGTTAAATGATTTACTTAATAAATTAGCAGAACTTGAGAAGATGGTAAAAAAGAAGTTGTAATGTTAGTGATAATTAATAAAAAAATGACAAATCGAACAATCACTGCTAATACGCCTATTAAAAATTCATCTAAATTAATGAGCGATCATCCGCTCCAGTAGTTTATAACGTTCTAATTTATCCAAAATACTAGCCATTATCTAACGTCTAATCCTTGTCTAACTTTATCAGGACTAACCTTTCTATTTTTCGCAGTTTAATTTATTTCATTGATTGTGACGTTTTTATCTTGGACTATCCCAATACTTATCATAAACTTTAAATGGTAATTTTACTTTATAATTTTTGATTACAGCATTTTTGCCAACAATACCTACATCTATAACATTAGATTTGCCAAATACAGCACAATTAACATAATTTTTTTCAGGTGCTTGATTTTGATAATATATTTCAACATATCCATTTACATTAGAAGAAATATTATCGTTATAGATATTTAAATCAACACCGGATTCATCTTCCAGTACTATATAATCGCCAGCATGATTACCATATCCTGCTCTAGCCATTCCAGAACAAACACTAACCAATGTAAGCATAATTTGAGCTTTAACAAAATCTCTCTGTTGTTTGTATGTCTGCCATTTTGAATAGCCAAATAATAAAACAACAACAGTGAATACAAAAATAATTATATAAAAGATTCTTTGAGATACTTTATGGTGCATAAACTCTCATTCCCTCCCCATATGGGTTATTTGGTGAATCATTTTGATACGGACTTCCTGCACCATAGGGATTGTTAATGCTATCAGAGGAATAAGGACTACCATACTGTCCATATGGATTTGCGACAGAATCAGGATCATATGGATTGTTATTCAAATCTCCGTGGAAATTACCTTCGGAATCATAAAGTTTTGGACTATTACTGCTATCACCATAGGGATTATTCATGGAATTTTGACTATAAGGGTTAGTTGGTGAATTTGACTTATAAGGACTTCCCGCTCCATAAGGATTTGATAATGAATTTGGATCGTAAGGATTGTTAGAAAGATTGCCAAGATATTCAGCTAATGCAAATACAGACCAAAACAAAAAAATAAAACAAACAAACAATTTTGTATAATTCATAGGAAAGCCCCAATCTTGTTAAAATTACAGGATTATCTATACTAAGTAATCCTGAGTATCTTTGTCAACCAAAACCTAAGATTATCTTAGCCTATGAATAAAGCTATAGGCAAGAAAACAACTAATCCTATCACAAAGCGTCTAAAAGAGGCACGAAATAAAGCTAATATTTCTCAAAAGAAGTTAGGTATCGCTGCTGGCATTGACGAGTTTTCAGCTAGCGCAAGAATGAATCAATATGAAACAGGGAAACATGTGCCTGATTTTTATACTTTAACTAGAATTGCCAAGGTATTAAATATCCCTACAGCCTATTTTTATGTAGAAGATGATGTATTAGCAGAAATTATCAGTTTGTATGGCAAATTATCAAAAAATAAACAAAATGAGCTATTAGTAACAA
>CAYFQQ010000041.1:0-4993 GCA_964345265.1 uncultured Coxiellaceae bacterium | reverse complement strand
GAAATTGACGCAAATTTAGTATGCTTTTTACATCCCTGTAGCCTGGATCCCGTCAATCCATGACGGGATGACAAAATTTAAATGCCAACGGAGTAGATTTAATTAACAAAATGAGAATCGCTGTATTATCACTGCCGCCAAAAAAAAACAGGCGACTAAAGTCGCCTGTTGCTACTATGCTCTTTTTTCCAACAGAGGGCTTTAGCCCTCTGTGCTCAAAATGAGAATTGCTGGTTATTCAGAAACCGCGAACCAGCTATTCAATTTCTGATATGCTTCATCTAGCCCAGTTTTATCGTGCGAAGAAAATAGCTGTACGGTAACAAGATCACCATATTCACTAATTGCTGTCTTAACTTGTTGTAAAACACTTAAGGCGGCATTGTGTTTCAATTTATCAGCTTTAGTAAGCAAAATATGAATCGGTAATTTACATTTTACTGCCCACTCGATTAATCGTTGATCTTGAGCTTTCAAAGGATGACGAATATCCATGATCAAAATCAAGCCACATAAGCATTTTCGTGTTTTAAGGTATTGGTTAACTTTTTTCATCCAGCTTCGGGAAACAGGAACCGGAGCTTTCGTATAACCATATCCTGGTAAATCAACCAAGCGGTTATGTTCATCAATAGCAAACAAATTAATGAATTGGGTACGACCAGGGGTTTTACTGGAACGGGCCAAACCTTTTATTCCAGTAATAGTGTTAATGGCACTAGATTTACCTACATTTGATCGGCCAATGAAAGCGACTTCCTTACCTTCATCAGCTGGAAGTTGCTCTAGTTCAACTGCGCTTAATAAAAAAGTAGCTTTATTATATACACTCTGATTCACGCTAAAATCAACTTTTCTATATAAAGGAAGCGCATGATACACATTTTGAATTATTTAAACAAGCTATTTATACTTCGAATATGGATTATCATAAAATATTGAACACAGCACAGTATCAAGCGGTTACTTCTAAATTAAGGAATTTGTTAGTGCTAGCCGGAGCTGGTAGTGGTAAAACTAGAGTTCTGGTATATCGTATTGCTTGGTTATTACAGAACGAAAATATCGCTCCATTTAATATATTAGCAGTAACTTTTACTAATAAAGCTGCTCGTGAAATGCGTGGCCGATTAGAAAATATCCTCAATATTCCGCTTGACAATATGTGGGTTGGTACTTTTCATGGTCTAGCACATCGGTTACTGCGCGCCCATTGGCAAGAGGCAAAATTACCACAAACGTTTCAGATTCTAGACAACGAAGATCAGCTTAAATTAATCAAACAAGTACAGAATTCTTTAAATTTGGATATTGAAAAATGGCCTATCAAACAATCACAATGGTTTATTAATAGTAATAAAGACGAGGGGCTGCGCCCTAAACATTTGCAAAATAGCGGTGATTTATTAACAGAGACTTTGAGGCGAGTTTACGATGCTTACCAAGAAACATGTCAACGTAATGGACTAGTAGATTTTGCCGAATTATTGTTAAGTTGTTACGAACTATGGTCAAAAAATTCTACATTACTAAATCATTATCAACAACGATTTAATCACATTTTGATTGACGAATTTCAAGATACCAATGCTATTCAATATGCCTGGATTAAATTGTTAGCTGGTAACAAATCTTCACACTTAACAGTAGTTGGTGACGATGATCAGTCAATTTATAGCTGGCGCGGAGCAAGAGTTGAAAATATTCGTCGCATAACTCACGACTTTCCTGACACTAAAATTATTCGTTTAGAACAAAACTACCGCTCAACCGGAAACATTTTAACTGCAGCTAATAGAGTAATTACCAATAATGCTAATCGATTAGGAAAAAATTTGTGGACCAGTGACGCAACAGGAGAACTAATCACGTTATATGCTGCTTTTAATGAAACAGGTGAAGCTCGATTTATTATTAATTGCGTAAATAGACACTTATGTAATGGTACAGCACACAATGAAATTGCAATTCTATATCGCTCCAATGCGCAGTCCCGAGTACTAGAAGAACAGTTAATACAAGCCGGGATTCCATATTGTATATATGGTGGCGTAAAATTTTTCAACCGCACTGAAATTAAAGATACTTTGGCATATTTGCGTTTAGTAGCAAATCATAATGATGATACCGCATTTGAAAGAATAGCAAATATCCCTAGCCGCGGAATTGGTAACACAACGTTAAATTCACTACGCGATTATGCGCAATTAAATAAGGTGTCTCTGTGGACATCTGCAAAGGAAATCAAATTATCATTACGTGCTACAAACGCATTGCAAAAATTTCTTCAACTGATTGATAACGCAACTAAAGAAATTGAAAACTTGCCTTTACATGAACAAATAGAATATATTTTAGATTGCAGCAAACTAAGAGAACATTTTGCCAAAGATAAAACCGAAACCGGCCTCATGCGTCTAGAAAACTTGGATGAATTGATAACTGCAGCTCATCAATTCGAGCCAGAAAAAAACCAAGATCTATCAACATTACAAGCATTTTTAGCTTATGCAGCCTTAGAAACAAATGAAGATCGAGCTAATGCAAATAACAGTGTACAATTAATGACTATCCATTCAGCTAAAGGCTTAGAATTTCCCATAGTATTTCTAAGTGGTATGGAAAGTGGTTTGTTTCCTCATTATTCATCGCTAGAGAATCGCGATAAATTAGAAGAAGAACGCCGTTTATGTTATGTTGGTATGACAAGAGCGATGCATAAACTATATTTAACTTATGCTCAAATAAGGCGCTTACACGGTTCGAAAACCTGTCGCGCTCCATCTATTTTTCTACGCGAAATACCTACGGAATTGATCGAGGCGATTTAAGGTAATATATTAATTTAAAAAAATTATGAACAAATCCGACATAGTGAAACAAATTTTACATGATAAATCCTTCATTGACCACCGCGATGAAGGAAACGCATTTGCGCCGATTAATATTGCTTTATGTAAATACTGGGGTAAGCGCGATGAACAACTAAATTTGCCAATGACTTCTAGTTTATCTATTTCCTTAGGCAGCAAAGGTGCATATATAAGAGCGGCTATAAACACAAAGCCCAACGATGAAATTTATGTAAATGGCAAATTGATCCCTAGTAATATTGTATTCGCCAAATCATTACAAAATTTCTTAGATTTATTTCGGCCATCAAAAATATTTTACAAAATTACAACAATAATAGATGTTCCGATCGCGATCGGCCTTGCTTCTTCTGCCTGTATTTATGCTGCATTAATACAGGCATTAAATCATCTCTACGGATGGCAGTTAAACAAAACTCAACTGTCAATTTTAGCGCGTTTAGGCAGTGGCAGCGCATGCAGATCGTTATGGAAAGGCTTCGTTGAATGGCGAGTAGGAAACAATCCAGATGGTATAGATAGTCACGGATATCCTATCAAACATACTTGGCCTGAGTTACGAGTTGGTTTACACATCATAAATCGCAATAAAAAATTAATTTCATCTCGCGAAGCCATGCGAAGAACCGTTGCAACTGCAAAACTTTACCAATCTTGGCCAACAAAAACTGCTAAAGATCTTGTTACATTAAAACAGGCAATTCGTAGTCGAGATTTTAAGTTATTTGCTGAGACTGCAGAAACAAATGCTCTAACAATGCATGCCGTAATGCGCAACGCGGTACCTCCAATCATATATACGCTACCAGAAACTACACGAGCTAGAAAAAAAATATGGGAATTACGTAATACCGGTATTCCAATATATTTTACTCAAGATGCAGGGCCCAATTTAAAACTATTATTCTTAGATTCTGATAGTAAGACTATTCATAAAGCGTTCCCTGAACTAGAGATTATTGCTCCTTTCAGCGATCTTAAAAAAGAACAAGTTATTTTAGTTAATGAGAATGATAAGGCAATCGGTATAGAAGAAAAATTAGTTGCACATCAACATGGACATCTGCATCGTGCATTTTCAGTGTTCATAGTGCGCAAAACAGAAAATTCAATCGAAATATTATTACAACAAAGACATAAAGATAAATATCATTGTGGTAAACTATGGACCAATACTTGCTGTTCTCACCCCCATCCAGATGACGATATTATTTCGGCAGCACAAAGACGTTTACAACAAGAGATGAATTGTTCTGCTAATTTATATCCTGTAGGTAAATTTCAATACTGTGCAAAATTCATAAATGGTTTAACTGAAAATGAACTAGATCATGTTTTAGTAGGTACAACAGAAAAAGGAGCATTTCTAATTAATAGACGAGAAGTTCAAGATTACAAATGGATAGAATTATCAGTTTTACTTAAAGATCTTCAAGATAATCCTAATAAATATACTCCTTGGTTACCGAAAGCATTACAAATTGTATTACAATTTGTTTAAATCAGTCTTACTGGTGGCCAGAGGCAGAATCGAACTGCCGACACGAGGATTTTCAGTTCTAATTTAAACATTTTTAGTGACTACGACACATTTTGAATAATTTTTAAATTTCGCTTGCTTCAGCCGTTTTTAAGCATATAATAAGTCTTAATGTCTTTGAATTATTTTTAAATAATTCTTCGACACATATTCGACACAGGAGACGTAACGAAATGAAAGACAATGGACAAATTGCAATTTACCAAACTGCCGATGGTCAGTTTGAAGTAAATGTTATGTTAACCGACGACACCGTTTGGTTAACTCAAAAACAAATGGCCGATTTATTTGATACTGAGCGCAGCGTTATCACTAAGCATATTCGTAACATCTTTAAACAAGACGAACTGGATAAAAGTTTAGTATGTGCAAAATTTGCACATACTGCAGAAGATAGCAAAATTTACCAAACTACTTTTTATAACCTTGATGTTATCATCGCTATCGGTTATAGAGTTAATGCCAAACGAGGTACACAATTTCGCATATGGGCAACGCGCACACTCAGAGACCATTTACTAAAAGGTTACACACTAAGCCAAAGGCGGCTTGCTGAAACAGGAGTAAAAGAATTAGAAAA
>CAYFQQ010000040.1:0-4070 GCA_964345265.1 uncultured Coxiellaceae bacterium | reverse complement strand
TAATCTTACGAGCGGTATTTGCAGCTAATTTGCCTTGGCGTGGAGTGGTGAGGCCCATTAGATAGGTCACACCATTTTCAGTTACGACTTTTATCTGCGTTGAATGTAAACCTTCCTTTTCAAGCATAGCAGCTCTTATTTTGGTGGTTATCCATGCATCTTTAGAACGGGTTGTAACAGATATCGGCGGCCTAATAACGATTTGGTTACATATACGCTTAATATGGGGAATATCTTTTATGATTTCTACAGCATGAATACGTAGCTGTTGCGTAGGAGCCTGTCCGACTAGTAGAACTATGTGGTTAAAAGTTGCTACGGAAATATTAGTTCTGTTCCTAAGTTCTTTGTCTCTATTTATTCTTAATTGAGCTCGATGAGTAATACTTCGATCCTGCCATATAGTCTTTATGGGGCGGTTCTCGTAAACGACGGCACCACCGGCAGTTGCACCAGCCACAAATGCTGCAGGAACACAAGCACTTAATGAAATTAATAGAGTGAAAATAATTAATATCTTTTTCATGTAATCTACCTATTTAAATAATTGATGTTCTATAAGATCACATAAACAGTGAATGATTAGTAAATGAGTTTCTTGAATGCGTGGAGTAGAATCTGTCATAACTCGAATTTCTATGTCTTTTTTGTTTAGCGTAGTTGCTATTTCCCCGCCATGATGGCCAGTTAATGCAATAACGTATAAGTTTTTTTTATGAGCCGTATGTATAGCACGGATAATATTTTTTGAGTTACCGCTAGTAGAAATAGCCAATAAAATATCTTCCGCTTGTCCCAATGCGGTTATTTGCTTGGCAAATACTTCCTGGTAACTATAATCATTAGCGATAGATGACAGAGTAGCCATGTCTGCGTTCAATGCAATAGCAGGTAAACTGGGTCGTTCTTTTTCAAAGCGATTTAGCATCTCAGCTGCAAAATGCAAAGCATCGCAAGCAGAACCACCGTTACCACAGCTTAAAATTTTATGTTCATTTTTTAAGCACTTGACCATAAAGTCGGCAGCCCTATTTATCGTTTCTGGTAATGTTTCACCTGCAACACTTTTAGTCTTGATACTAGCGTTAAAATTGTTTTTTATACGTTCTATGTTATTCATGTCGTTAGTATTTTACCCAAAAGGCATCTTTTATCCAGTTAATTTTCTGATCGTTTGTATAAGTAATTACATCAAATCGACATGGACAGTGTTGTTTCCTAGATGTTAGCAAGTAATGTTGTGCAGTACGAATTATCTTACGTTGTTTTGCGCGGGTGATGCTCTCTAAACCACTGCCATAATCGTTGTGTTTACGATAGCGTACTTCCACAAAGACTAGAGTTTCTTGATCTTGCATAATTAGATCGATTTCCCCGAGTTTACAGTGATAGTTCTTGACCACTAACTGTAAGCCATGCTTTGTTAAATGTGCGCATGCTTGCTGTTCTTTCTCCTCTCCGAATTGTCGTGTTGACGGTAACATTATAGAGGATAAGGAATTCCGTTACGCATTTGTGCCCAGTCTAATTGTCGGTGTATATGTCGATAGTTATCTATATAAAATGTTCCTGTTGCACCTGTAACACCGCCATATGGATATTGCACTAGTTTATTTAGGTTTAACATAAGATAATGGGCATCGATACCTAGTGCATATAATCTATTGTATCGTTTGTATGAATCGGGCCATAATTTAAAAATTTCGTTGCGCAGAGTAAGTACAATTTTCGGTAGAGATGTTGATCCTTGTAAAACCCATGGCATGTCACAGAATATAATTCCGTCTAAGTCGCGATCCAAATGGGGTTGTGGTGTACCGCTATAAATCACTGATGTAGAGTATATCGGTAGATCACCAGCGAAATAAAACTGTAATAATGGACGTATCTGGCGTGCTTGTTTGGGCGGAGCAACAAGAAAAATTACATCTAAGTCCTGGCGACGGCGTGGAATAAATTTAAATTTTCTCCATAATATTCTTCGCAAAGTTTTTGCATTATTTTGACTTAAATCTATATTGAGAATGTGTTGTATTTGTTTGTTAAAGCTGGTTTGATTGTCATAAAGTAAAGTCGCGGTAACAGTCCCCTGAAAAGATTGCCAAGTATTTTGTAACACGCTTGCCATATTTTGTCCCCAGGGGTTATCGGGAGCAATGATCAATGCTTTGCCCGGATGCTCATTCCAAGCTCGTTTAGCTGCCTGTAGCGCTTCATCTTGAGAAGACAAACCAAACTGAAAAAAATTAGTGACAATATTATGATTATCTATGGTATTAAGTGCTAACGTTATTACTGGTAAAGATTTTTGGTTTGCAATAGTTTGTACATTTTGTTTAGTAAGAGGGCCAACAATAAAATCAGATCCATCTGATACCGCCTTACGGTAAAGCGTCTTCACATCACCTTGACTAGTATCAATTACTTCAACGGATAAATCGGCTCCTTCATGTTGTAAAGAATAATAGTAAGCTGCTAAAAAACCCTTACGTATCGTCTCACCGCTGGCAGTGAGATTGCCATGTAGAGGTACTAATAAAGCAATTTTCTGTGGCTGATTAGTTGCCGTAAATGCCGGAACACTCGGCTTGTGTGCACAACTGGTAATTAAGCTAATTACCGCTAATGAGATTAGTACAGAAAATTTTCTGGTCACAATTTTTGTATCATACTCTTTTATCAAAAAGCAAGAAACATTGTTAATTACAAAAACCCAATTTAAAATATCTTTATGAATTCACAAAATTTTGCAATCTTATATATCGTTGCAACTCCGGTAGGAAATTTGAATGATATTACTTTACGAGCGCTTGAGGTTTTGAAACAAGTCGATTGTATTGCCGCAGAAGATACCAGGCATAGTAAGAAATTATTAGAGCATTTTAATATTAAAAAGCCGATGATTTCTTTACACGATTATAATGAAAGTGAACGCAGTAAAGTGTTACTAAAGCGGTTACAAAAAGGAGAAAACTTAGCACTAATATCTAATGCTGGAACCCCATTAATTAGTGATCCAGGTTATCGGCTGATTAAAATTGTACGTGATGCGGGAATTAATATCGTGCCTGTTCCAGGGCCTTGTGCTGCGATTACAGCTTTATGTGCTTCTGGATTACCTACCGATAAATTTATTTTCGAAGGTTTCTTGCCAACAAAAGCTGTAGCTCGATGCAAACGTCTTGAAGAATTAAACAGCGAACCACGTACTATTATATTTTATGAATCACCACACAGGTTGAGATTTTTAATTAGCGATTTGCTAAATATCTTTGGGGAGAATAGACACGCAGTTTTGGCAAGAGAATTAACTAAAAAATTTGAGACTATTTACGGTGCGAATTTAGCTGAATTAAAATCGTGGTTGGAGACGAATAAAAGGCATCAAAAAGGTGAGTTTGTAATATTGTTGCATGGAGCAGAACCCAGAAAAGAAACAGAAAAAAATGAAAAAACTTTACATATTTTAAAAATCTTATTAAGCGAATTATCCGTTAAACAAGCGGTTATTTTGACAGCTAAAATTACCGGAGTTAGTAAGAATAAGTTGTATAAAATCGCTATAACGCTACCTCACTAAATATGCTAAAATAATATAGAGTCAGCTAGACAGTCACTTTGCGTTGTGACGCAAGGAGGAAAGTCCGGGCTCCATAGGGCAAAGCGCCAGATAACATCTGGGAGGTGAAAACCTACGGAAAGTGCCGCAGAAACTATACCGCTCTACATAGCTTTAGCGAAGTAGGGTAAGGGTGAAATGGTGCGGTAAGAGCGCACCGCACCGCTGGTGACAGCGGTGGCAGGGTAAACCCCGCTTGGAGCAAGACCAAATAGAAGTTCAATAGTATTGCCCGTACTGAACTTGGGTAGGTCGCCTGAGTTACATAGCGATATGTAACCTAGATAGATGACTGTCCACGACAGAACCCGGCTTATCGGCTGACTTCTTTCTTTATACAACATAACTTAAAACCCTGAGCGTAAGCTCAGGGATGAAGTTTTCCCTGAATCGTGCTGTAATGTGGTACGATGAAATTAAGGAAACAAAGTCATTGTGTGTATAAATGTGA
>CAYFQQ010000039.1:0-4212 GCA_964345265.1 uncultured Coxiellaceae bacterium | reverse complement strand
TTGCAATTAATAAAATGAATCAACTTGGAATGCCTGCATATTAATTGCCATTGATATGAGATTCCCGCTTTCGCGGGAATGACGATCGTTATTAAGCTATTTATTCAACAACGCCGTTTTGTAAAATGCTTATAAAAAATTTAATATTTTTAATTAGTTGCTAAAGTGCCCATTTTTGGGGAAAATTCCATATATAATTGAAAAGATGGGGTTGTTGTATGATCGATCGGCGCGGGTTTAGATTAAATATTGGTATTATTTTGGCAAATGATGAAAACATGCTTTTTTGGGGTAAGCGACCAAATCATAAGGATGCTTGGCAGTTTCCGCAAGGTGGTGTAAATCCATATGAAACACTTAAGGAAACTATGTATCGGGAATTGACCGAAGAAATTGGATTATCTGCTGAAGATGTAACAATTTTAGGAATAACTAAACGCTGGTTATATTATCGTTTACCATATTATTTACAACGCCGTAATAAAAAACCATTGTGTGTAGGTCAGAAACAGAAGTGGTTTTTATTAAAATTGATGACCGACGAAGACAAGATTTGTCTTACTCATTCTCCAGAGTTTGTTGATTGGCAATGGGTCGACTATTGGCATCCATTGAAACAAGTGATTTCTTTTAAACGAGATGTTTATAAGAAAGCCCTTGTTGAGTTAAGGCCCTTACTACTACACTATGAAGCAACGTCGGAGTGAGTATGCCTAAGACACTGCGCTACATTGTTCAAGAAATCAGTAATGCTAAAGATTTAACCGAAGCGCTTGATATATTAGTGCAACGAATACATGAAATAACCAAGGCTGATGCTTGTTCGATATTTTTGGTAGATAAAAAGCATGCCGAGCATGTTTTAAGAGCCACTTCGGGATTGAATAAAAAACTGGTTTCTAAACTGAGGCTAAAACTTGGCGAAGGATTAGTAGGCATTGTTGGGGAACGTGAGGAGCCTATAAATGTAGCTGATACGTTTGCTCACCCAAAATTTTGTCATTACGGCGAATTAACTAAAAAACGCTACCATGCTTTTTTGGGAATACCGATTGTTAAGCAAGGGGAATTATTAGGAGTTATAACTGCACAGAAACGTGAGCCGGTGAGTTTCGATAAATCTGAAGAAGCAGCAGTAGTAACTCTTTTAACCCAGTTGGTTAGTGTTATAACATTTGCTGAAGGCGGCGATGTTGTTGCTAATATTTTAAATGGTACATCTAGTATTCCAGGAGTTGGTATCGGCAAAATAGTAGTAGTTTATCCTCTGGCGGACTTAGAAACCGTCGTTGATAAGTCCCCAAAAGATGTTGATAAAGAAATAGCTGATTTTAAAGCGGCCGTAAAAAAAGCTTATCAAGAAATTGCAACGTTAAGTCGTAGTCTGTCAGGTAAAGTGAGGCAAGGAGAACGTGCTTTATTTGACGCTTATTTACAGATTCTGGATAGCAAAAGTTTAAAGAAAGATGTAAATCAGCAAATACGTGCTGGTAATTGGGCTCCTGGAGCATTAAAACACGTAATTAAAAAACGGGTTTTGCAATTTGAGGCAATGGAAGACGAGTATTTGCGTGAACGATCAGTAGATATAAAAGATTTGGGGCAGCGTATTCTTGCTCATTTGCAGACTAGCGAGCGAAAACCATTAGCTTATCCAAAACGTACTATTTTAGCTGGAGAACAAATTACTCCAGCAGTTATTGCCGACATGCCCGAGGATCGATTAGCTGGGATTATATCTTTAACGGGTTCCAGTAATTCACATATGGCAATTTTAGCTCGGGCCATGGGGATCCCTGCAGTTATCGGAATTCCAGATTTCCCAATTACCCGATTGGAAAATAAGGAAGCCATTATCGATGGTTATTATGGCCAAGTTTATATATCCCCGACCAAGGAGATTCATCAGGAATTTCTAAATTTAGCGGCTCAGGAACAGGAACTTGATGCTGAATTGATAAAGTTGCGAGATTTACCTGCTACGACGGCCGACGGTCATTCAGTTTCTCTATTGGTGAACATTGGTTTGCCAGTTGATATCAGATATTCATTACGAGTCGGTGCTGAGGGAGTAGGTTTATATAGAACCGAAGTGCCGTTTATGAGTCGCGATCGATTTCCAACCGAAAAGGAGCAGTATTTAATCTATCGACAGTTACTTAAGATTTTTGCTCCTCGTCCAGTTGTGATGCGCACCTTAGATATTGGCGGTGACAAAAATTTGCCTTATTTTCCTGTGAAAGAGGATAATCCATTTTTAGGTTGGCGAGGTATTCGTATTGCTTTGGATCATCCAGAGATTTTTTTAGTACAAATGAGGGCGATGTTACGTGCTAATTATAATCTTAATAATTTACGTATTATGTTGCCGATGGTAAGTAGTATTACTGAAGTAGAAAGCGCTATGCGCTTGATTAAACAAGCATATGCAGAGCTTATTGAGGAGGAGTGGGATATTAAAATGCCGCAAATTGGAGTCATGATAGAAGTACCATCTACTGTATATCAGGCTCGAGATTTGGCACATCGAGTTGATTTTTTGTCCATAGGAAGCAACGATTTAGCTCAATATTTATTAGCTGTTGATCGCAATAATGCTAAAGTGGCTAATCTTTATGATGGGCTCCATCCGTCAGTACTAAAAGCGTATATACAAGTTGCTACGGCAGCACGACATGAGCATAGAAAAATTAGTATTTGCGGAGAAGTAGCCGGTGATCCTGTTGCAGTAATTTTATTACTGGCCATTGGTTTTGATTCCCTCAGTATGAATGCAAGTCAATTATTGAAAATAAAATGGTTGATTCGCAAGTTTACTATGAAGCATGCAAAACAATTATTAGACGAAGTAAAATCAATGGATGATCCCGTTGATATTCGTTGTCACATGGAGTCTGCACTAGAAGAAGCAGGTTGTGCTGGATTGATTCGAGCCGGAAAGTAGTGCTTTATTTCTTTGCCTATATGCTAATTGGATCAATTGCTGGTGTTCTTTCCGGATTATTAGGTATCGGTGGCGGAATCATAGTTATCCCTCTTTTAGTATGGTTATTTAAAGCACAAAATATTCCCTCTGATTTAGTTATGCATTTAGCGGCAGGTACATCGCTTTCAGTAATGATATTTACTGCTGCCTCTTCACTATATGGTCACATAAAACATGGCGTTGTTATTTGGCCAATTTATCGCCAATTAGCAGTTGGTATGATCATCGGAACAGTTTTTGGTGCTATATTTGGCCATTTTCTGCCTGGTAAAATTTTAGAAATATTATTTGCCATTTTTGTATTTATTGTTGCCATTCGCATGTTGATGGCAATTAAACCAAAGTCAAAAAAGACCTTACCTAGGCCATTGAGTATGTTTTCTATCGCTTTGCTTATTGGCAGTAAGTCAGGTTTATTAGGCTTAGGAGGAGGTGCGATAACCATTCCTTTTTTAGGTTATTGCAATGTTCCGGTACGTGACATAGTAGCCGTTTCAGTCGCCTGTAGCCTCACTATTGCAATTGTTGGCACTATCAGTTTTGTGTTCACGGGCCAACACGCTACTGATTTACCAGCTTGGAGTTTAGGGTATATATATTTACCGGCGTTTTTAGGTATAGTCCTAACCGGTCCTCTCTGTGCACAACTAGGAGCCTATTTTTCTCATAAACTACCTGTCACGGTATTAACAAGAATTTTAGGAGCAGCATTGTTAATAATGGCAGTACGTATGTTGGTTTAGCAAAGGGCAAAGGGGTCAAGTCTCATCTTGCGACATTTCTTTTTAAGACTTACCATCTACTGTCTGTTGTATATGCTATCACAACGTCCAAAACGTATTTTTAATTGCGCAACAAGCTTTTGTTGACAATGGTTGCGGGATGCTCGATATCCAGCTTATCTATTCAAAACGTAGTATTTGAGCTTACTGGTAGTCAATTTGTAACGGACTTGATGCAATTATTATAATTTTAATGAATACAGCTAAATGTCGTAAGATGAGACTTGACCCCTTTGCCATGTTTACGTGTAGGTTAGGAAGACAGGGATGAGGATTAAAGGGTCTTTTAATTGAATAAGGCCATTCACCAGATCCAGGGCCTACAGTCAGCAATTCTCATTTTGTTAATTAAATCTACTTCATTGGCATTTAAATTTTGTCATCCCGTCATGGATTGACGGGATCCAGGCTACAGGGATGTAAAAAGCATACTAAATTTGCGTC
>CAYFQQ010000038.1:0-2357 GCA_964345265.1 uncultured Coxiellaceae bacterium | reverse complement strand
TACAATTAATTGAGAAAATGAATCTTTCATGGCGCGATTTATATTACGACATTATTCAATAACTAATTTGAGATTCCCGCTTGCGCGGGAATGACGGAACATTTATTCAACAACGCCTTGATTGTTTTCGATTAAACAAGAATAAAGCATAAGTCCTGATAGTATTGCAAAATATATAATATAACTTTCTATTGTAATATGACCAAATTTTTGATACTCTTGTCATATGATAAAACTGAGGTAGTTAAAAATGCAGTGGGAATCCTTAGGGTTCAAAGATGATCCTTTTAGAACGCATCCAATTACGTCGTATACTTTAAATCTATACACGGGTAATGAAGAAAAACTGAATCAAGCTCAATATGTGCTTAATACATCTAATTTAGTAATGGTAATTGAAGGAGATCGTGGAGTTGGCACAACATCATTTGGTAATTTCCTGAGATTTAAAGCTCAGGAAGAACGTAAGTATTTTACGCCAACAAGTGAAATTAAGCTAGAACCCTATTGGAATGCTGATACTTTATTAGCAGCTGTTATTGGAAACATTGTTAGAACGTTGGAACTTAATTATCTTAATGAAGTAAAAAATAATAAACATTTTCTTGAAGCAAGAGCAATCGTTAGCAGAATTACAGAGACTTTTCGTTCATTTGGTCTAAATACTTTTGGTTTTGGTGGCAGTTATGGTGCGTCGGGTGTTACTACTCAACCGGTAATAATGCCGACACAAATGCTAGCACATCATGTGGAAGATTTGATTAAAGTGGTTTATAAATTGGGATTTAAGTATGGCATCTTAATTCAGTTAAATAATTTGGATGTTAGTGTTATTCAAAAAAATGAAGAACACTTGAAGATGTTGCTTAATGTTATGCGTGATTATTTTCAAATGCCAGGGACAGGCTGGCTTTTAGTTGGGGATATTGAATTACGGCGTTTTATTGCTCAAAAAGTTGATAGGGTAGATGATATTGTTGTCTTTGACACAGAGATTGGGGCGCTTTCTGAAGAAAGTTACTTGCAATTAATAGATAAACGTATTCAGTGTTTTAAAGTAAAGCCTCAAGTTGATTTACCTGTTGATAAGGAAGTATGGCTTTATTTATTTCGCATAACGAAAGGGCGATTACGATATATTTTTGGTTTGCTAAATAGGCTTTTTGGTGTATTACAGTTGGGTGTATTAACTGATAAGATAACCATTGAGTTAGCTCAACCTATTATTAAAAAGTTTGGTGAGGATAGGATAAAACGTCATAGGCTTTCTAGTATGGATGAACTTGTTTTAAAAGCGGTTGTTGCTAATGGACTAACTCAGGTTGGTGATTTAGCAAAACATGTTAATAGGTCACAAACACAGGTATCCAGAATTTTAGGTAATCTGCATAAGTATAAATTAGTAACCTATAGACAAGAGTGGCGTAACAGGCTTTATATGGCTTCAATTGATGCTCAGTTAGCTTATTCTAATTCTATAGGAAACGTTAAGGATTCATATAATGAGGACTAACATGATGCTGCGTAGCGCATTAGATATGTACTTATAGTTAGTTGGGAGATGACTTACTAAATATGTCTTTTTTTTAGTTAAGATAACCAATTTCATAAGTATGCTATGAGATAGTTTTGCATAGTCGGCTTTGTAAAATTGAGCGATGGATAAGATAACAATGGAAGATAAGGACGAAAAACGTGTGTGCACAGGACGCAACTTTATACTATCCTTTGTACTCTTATATGGTGGCTTAGCTATGGGGATACTAGGACTTGCTGGAGGTTCTGCCTGTTTGGAGCTGAGTAAAGCCTTACAGCTACCTTGGTTAACAGAATTGGGAGTTGGGATATTTTTCGGTGGTCCTATTGGCGGTGCTTTATGTATATTGCATGGTGCACTTAAGATGGACAAGAAAGATTCTACTTAGGGATCTGTTTAGTTAGCAAACTTGAGACGGTAGAAGGATGGACACTGAAGGAGTGGGCAATTCCTATGGAGGATCGCCATGTTGATGCTCATCAAACTTTACATTTACATCGCCGAATTCCCGGTTCGAAAAAAGGACCGTTAAATCGAACTACTTGGCATTGTGTAAGAATTAAATTTTATCTTTCTTTCTTCACCATAATATCCCTATTGCCAAGAATTGCTAGTGGCTTCAACAGCAATTCTCATTTTGATGCTGTCATTCTCGCGAATGCGAGAATCCATTTAACACAGATTTTCACGCCTAAAATTAATATAGATCAATATGCCCAAAAGGAATTCTGATCAAAGAAATACCTATATTAATCGAGATAGATGCCGGTGTGGTTGATGCGCCCCGACTTGCTGACGAAGTAGAGGCGGTCGCCGGGAA
>CAYFQQ010000037.1:0-18228 GCA_964345265.1 uncultured Coxiellaceae bacterium | reverse complement strand
TCTGCTATTACACGCGAAAAACAACTCAAAAAATGGAACAGAGAATCGAAAATACAATTGATTGAGAAAAAGAATCTTCCAGGGCGCGATTTATATTACGACATTATTCAATAACTAATTTGAGATTCCCGCTTGCGCGGGAATGACAGAACATTTATTCAACAACGCCTTTGACTTTACTAACGATAAATATAAATCTTTTGTCCGGGATAGATATATTTCACCTTTTCCATATTGTTCCATTTTTTCAATTTATCACGGCCGGTGTGAAACTCATGGGCGATTTTATCGAGAGTATCACCAGGTTTTACCGTATGTACTATGTAATGCTGATGAGAGGGTTTTGATAACGCAGATTTATGTTTCTTTGTATGATGAATTGTTCCCGGAACAGTTAAAATCTGGCCTGCATGGATTATATTATTTTTTATATGATTAATTCGGCTTATAGTTTTGCTCGAGGAATTAAAACGTCTTGCAATTACCCAAATACTATCACCTGGGACAACTTTGTATGTATAAGTGTGCGTATATACAAGCTTAGCATGTGAAGGTGCCCAAACTAATAATTTTTGGTTAGGAGAAAGTCGTTGTCGTGGTTTTAAATTGTTCCAAAAGCATATTTCCCTGACCGTTACTCCATATTTTTCAGCTAGCGTCCATAGTGTTTCTCCATTTTCTACTATATGTATAACCCTATTTGGCCCTGGCAATTTTTCTTCGGCAATAGTCGCACGTTGTTCAACAATCGGACTTTTTATACTGCCGTGAAATGCTACAGGAATTAATAAACGCTGTTTAGGTCGAATTATATTATTGTGTAAGTTGTTGACTTGCTTAAGAATACGACTGTTAGTTTTATACTTATAAGCAATAGTACTTAATGTATCTCCATTTCGTACTATATATTCGCGCCATGTTACCCGCATATCCTTAGGTAATGCATTTAACCTCTGTACAAAACCACCGGCTCTGGCTATAGGAATTAATAGTGAATATGGTCCATCGGGATCAGTGGCCCAACGGCGATAACCGGGATTGAATTTACGAATAGTTGCTTCACTTATACCAGCAAGTTTAGCAGCTTGATTTAAGTCTATTTGTGAACCAATATTTATCTGTTTTAAATAGGGTGCATTGTTTATTTCTGTTAAATTTACGCCAAAGCGTTCTGGGTCGCGGATTATGGTTGATAAAGCTAATAGCTTAGGTACATATATTTTTGTTTCTGTTGGCAGATGCAAAGACCAGAAATCAGTTGGTCTACCGTGGCGTCTGTTATAGTCAACTGCTGCTTGTACAGCACCTTCACCACAATCATAAGCTGCGATAGCCAGTAACCAATCGTTGGTAAAAAAATCATTGAGATAAGATAAATAATCGAATGCAACTTTGGTTGAAGCAACAATATCCCGACGGCCATCATACCACCAATTGATTTTTAATCTTAATCCTGAAGCTGTTCCCGGCATTAATTGCCAAAGCCCGGTGGCACCAGCTTTTGAGTATTTAAATGGGTCATATGCGCTTTCAATCATTGGTAACAATGCAAGTTCAGCAGGCAAATTACGTTTTTGAGTTTGTTCATAGATATAATATATATATGGTGCAGCTTGTTTGATTAAGTGGTTAATGGAAGCTTGATGGGTTTGAATCCACCTGATTTGTTCCTGCACTTCCGGGCGATAAGAATAATCTGGAAATTGCAAATAATCCTGTATGTCATACCATAAGTTACCGTTAATGTATCCAGCAGAAGTGTCGTCAGCAGACCAAATATCCGGATCATCATTACTGTTTTTTGCTGATAATTGAATTGGATCGTCGGCTGCATAATTGAAGAGTGTACATCCAAACATTCCATAAACTATTAGAATGTTAAATACAATTTGGTATAGAATCTTATTGAGCATTAGGGCATGTTACGAATAGGATTAATTGAGGTCAAGAAATGTTTTATAAATTTTTAATTTTATCTCATGAGGAATGTTTTGTTTAATCAAGAAAGTTTATATCAACGTATCCAGTATTGGTATCCCACTTCTTTGGGACATTTGGTATCAAAAATTGAGAATGAGCAATTACATGAATTCCTAAACAATAGGTTTGGTTATTACTTATTGCAGCTCGGTGGTCCAATACAAGCTGATTATTTAATTGCAAGTCCTATCGGGCATAAAATTTATTTTGATATAAAACAATCTAGTAACTATCACAATTTAAGTATCATAGGTCAATTTGACAATTTGCCTTTTTTGTCAAATTCAATTGATATCGTAATCACGCAACACATTTTGGAATTTGCTAAGCAGCCTAGAAAGATTTTAAATGAAATTTATCATATTCTTATTCCAGAAGGACATATAGTTATAATTGACTTTAATCCTTCGAGTTTATGGGGTTTTATGCATCTATATAAACGAAATAGTATTCCGCCATGGCAGGGTAAGTTTATAAGTATTCCACGAATGTGTCGCTGGTTAAAACATTTAGGATTTTCTATTGTTGAACATAAAACTTTCTTGTTTCGACCACCGCTATTCAATGAAGATACCATGCAAAGAATGTCATTTATGGAGAAAATTGGATCAAGATTGTGTCCATGGTATGGTGCAATTTACATGATAGTGGCTAAAAAAACTGTTGCTGCTTTAACTCCTATTAAACAACAAAAACATATATTTAAACGCCGTGTAGTTACAACGAAAACATATGCTGAACCTACAACAAGGACTATAAAATGAAAAAAATCGAGATCTTTACCGATGGAGCGTGTCGTGGTAATCCAGGGCCAGGAGGGTGGGGGGTATTATTACGCTATAATGGACATACTAAAAAACTCCATGGTGGGGAAAAAAACACCACAAATAATCGTATGGAATTAATGGCAGCTATTAAGGCATTGAATACTCTTAAAGGGCCATGCTTAGTAGAATTGACTACTGATTCTCAGTATTTACGTAACGGTATCACTAAGTGGATTAAGCAATGGAAAGCTAAAGGTTGGAAAAGAAGCAATAAAAAACCGGTAAAAAATATAGATCTTTGGCTGCAATTAGACGAGGAAGTGCAACGTCATCAAATAACTTGGCACTGGATAAAAGGGCATAAAGGTCATCCGGAAAACGAAATCGCTGATCAACTTGCAAATCGCGGAATTGATGAAATGACTTAACTTTGTCCCACAACTCTCCTCGTCTTTCCGCGATTCTTTTTGTCATTCCTGGACTTTTTTCGTTTTCCCGAACTCTTTTGTCGCCTCGCAACTTTTTTTCATTTTCCACCGTTCTTTTCGTCATCCCGCGGCTTGACCGCGGGATCCAAGACTTATATGATGCAGCGCAATAAACGTCCTTGTTGCTGGATTCTGGCCAATCCCTGGCCAAAATGACCAGCAATTCTAATTTTGAGCAATTTTAATGCTATTTCACGTCACATTCGCCATTGCGAAAATGTCGTACTATATACGCAGGCGACTAAAGTCGCCTGTTGCTACTATGCTCTTTTTTTCAACAGAGGGCTTTAGCCCTCTGTGCTCAAAATTAGAATTACTGCAGAATGACAAAATTAAATGCTAATTCTCGACAATCCGGGATTGAAAATAGATGAATTTCATATAAAATGGATTCACTTATACAAACTATTCAAAGGAGGTTGTTAATATGCGAATTTTTGTAATTTTATTAACGATGCTATCTTTTGCCGTTATTTGTTCCACAAGTTTAGCAAAATCTGTCGTATCAAAAGCTGCTCAAGCTGAACCAGTCAAACAAATAATCTTATATGCAGAACCAAATTTAAAAGCAAACACTGTTGCGAAAATAGACCCACGTCAACATCTAGTACCTATTTATCAAATGAAAAATTGGCTGAAAGTGGGTAATCCTAATGATGCAGCAATTCTCATTTTGATGCTGTCATTCTCGCGAATGCGAGAATCCATTTAATTTGGGGCTCTTTGGATACCCGCCTTCGCGGGTATAACGTGAAATAGCACTTAAAATTGGTCAAAATTAGAATTGCTGCTAATGATGGCCAGGTTGGTTGGATTAATATCGAGCAATACCGTCAACTTACGGCGAGTCTATATAAACCTAAGAATTTATCAAGAACAATCTTTGTTCAATCAACTAATGAAACCGGCAAGCCAATGAAACGTGAAATTATTGCATATGAAAACGGTAAACAGCTGACAACAAGCAAGCTGAAGAATTGCTAAAGAATATGCAGAAACAGCAATTAGTCATTGAGCAACGAATTGGGAAAATGCGAAACGAAATGAATAAAATGTTTACTAGTTTGATGAAGAATTTTCTGTCCCATCAATGTGACTCTAAATATTTTTCCGCATCGTGCGCAGCCATACATCCGAGTGCAGATGCCGTAATTGCTTGCTGGTAAATAGGATCAGCCACATCACCAGCGGCAAAAACGCCGGGAATACTGGTTACAGTTCCCTTGCTAATCTTAATATAGCCATTGTTCATTTCCAATTGACCAGTAAAGATATCACTGTTTGGTTTATGACCTACAGCAATAAATACACCGTCAACTGCTAATTCTTTAGTATCATTAGTTTTAGTATTTTTTAAACGTATTCCAGTAACACCGGTCTCATCACCAAGCACTTCATCCAAAACATGATTCCATTCGATTTTAATATTACCTGTTTTAGCTCTTTCAATTGCTTTATCTGCTAAAAATCTCTCAGCTCGAAATTTATCGCGGCGATGCACAATAGTTACTTCAGAAGCTATATTAGCAAGATACAATGCCTCTTCAATAGCTGTATTGCCACCTCCAATTACGGCTACCTTCTTGCCGCGATAGAAAAAACCGTCACATGTAGCACAGGCTGATACACCTTTACCGATATATTTTTGTTCAGAAGGTAAGCCTAAATACCGAGCTGAAGCCCCTGTGGCAATGATAAGCGCATCACAACTATATTCACCAGAATCGCCTTTTAAATAGAAAGGACGCTGTTTTAAGTCTGCTTGATTGATATGATCGGAGATAATTTCGGTTTTAAAGCGTTTAGCATGGCATAACATACGTTCCATAAGTTCTGGACCTTGCACTCCATCAGGGTCTCCAGGCCAATTATCCACTGTTGTAGTCTCTATAAGTTGTCCACCTTGTAACAGCCCAGTAACTAAAACAGGATTTAAATTAGCACGAGCTGCATAAATTGCAGCAGTATACCCCGCAGGCCCTGATCCTAGAATGATTAGTTGGCTATGTTTTGGATTCTTCACTACTCTTCCTCTTTAAGTCTATTATTAATCAAACTTTCTAGATCAGCCATGGCTTCGATTTCATCATCGCCTGAGATGGTCAGAATAATTTTGGTACCTTTGCTAGCTGCGAGCAACATAAGCTCCATGATGCTTTTGGCAGATACGGTTTTATTATTAGCGGTTATACTAATATCACTACCATAGCGTGATGCATGTTGAACTAATTTGGATGCAGCACGAGTGTGTAAACCTAGCTTATTTTTTATAATTAAACTCTTTTGTATCATCTGTCTTATTCTAGCTTTGGTAAGGTACTTCTCAATAAATCTGAGGACAGTATCACGTCATTCCCGCGAATGCGGGAATCTAAAATGCTATAGATCGCTCCTATACTGGATACCCGCTTTCGCGGGTATGACGAGAAGTTACCCGACAAGTATTTCATATAGTTTTTCGTCGTCTCTTGCTTGGCGAAGTTGCTCGCGGAAAGTTTTATGGCTAAATTTTTCAGCTATATCAGAGAGAATCTCTAAATATCTGTTCTCATTCTGTTCTGGTACAAGTAAGGCAAAAAACAAATCTACTGGTTGATTGTCATTAGCTTCAAAATCAATTGCATCTTGTAAATGGATGAATACAGCAATAGGCTTGGCGAGGTTTTTGATACGTCCATGCGGTATAGCAACTCCATGACCAATACCGGTACTACCCAATTTTTCACGACTCACCAAAGATTCAAATATTTGCTCATATTTAACATTTACTAAGTTTTGTGCGATCAATTTACTGATTAATTCTAATATGCTCTTTTTACTATCAGCATGAGCATTATTAATCACACTTTGAGGAGAAAGTAATTCAGCAAACTTCATAATTTACGATACTCACCACTCTTTTCTTTGTATTTTCTTAATTGGCGAACTAACTTGTCTACTAAGAAATCGATGGATTTATACATATCATCTGATTCGGTCTGAGCATATATTTCTGCACCTGGTATATGCAATTTTGCTTCGGCTATCTGACGTAATTTATTAACAGTAAGGGCTATATGTGTACTAGTTATAATATCTGCATGGCGATTCAGTTTTTTAAATTTATTAGCTATATAATCGCGCAGCACTTGTGTGATTTCCATATTGTGGCCAATATATTGAATTTGTGGCATTTTTTTATTCCTCAATTTTAATATGTCAAATTACGTATTATAAATCAAATTCATCTCCGAGGTATACCTCTCTCACTTTTTTATTGGACAAAATCACCTGAGTTGTCCCCTCGGCGATAATTTGTCCTTCATTAACTATATAAGCCCGTGGACAGATATCTAAAGTCTCTTTGACATTATGATCTGTAACTAAAATGCCTATACCACGTTTTTGCAGTTGCCTTATTATGCGTTTGATGTCCACTACTGATATTGGATCAATACCAGCAAATGGTTCATCAAGAAGTATAAATTTCGGTTCTTTAGCCAGCGCCCTAGCAATTTCTACACGACGTCGCTCTCCGCCGGACAAGGTTATACCTATATTGTCACGCAGATGAGTGAGGTGAAATTCTTGCAATAATGAGTCTAGGATTCGCTTGCGCTGTTTTTTGCTAAAATCTTTACGTAATTCTAAAATTGCCATGATATTATCGGCGACGCTCAACTTACGGAAAATGGAAGGCTCTTGCGGCAAATAACCAATCCCTAAATTTGCTCTTTCATGCATTGAGAAAGAGGTTATGTCCTTGTTATCTAATAAGATTTTCCCTCCGTTAGCAAGAATTAATCCTAGTATGATATAAAAACTAGTAGTCTTACCAGCACCATTAGGTCCTAAAAGACCCACAATTTCACTACTATTGATAGACAGAGTGATATCATTAACTACTTTGCGATGTTTATACTGTTTTTCTAAATGTTGTGCTTGCAAAATACTCATGGTTGTAAAACTATAGTTGCTCGATTTTTCTTTGCCGACGTAACAGCTATAGTCTTTTGATTAATATTATATACCATATATGGTCCGTTAAGCTTATTTTTACCCTGGGTGATTTCTCCTTTACCTTGTAATATAGCAATTCCTTTGTCAGGGTAATATTTAATTGTATCAGCCCTTGCTTTTAATAGTTTATCCGATCTCAATATAGTAACCGGCTGATCCGTCACCATATACTTGTCATGTAAATATGCTGTAGCTGTATCGGTCATTATAGTTAATTTTTTATTGCTTGGCCCAGCTTTTTGTTGAAGTTTAACGTTGCCAAAAAGTCGGATTACGTTAGTTCCATATATGCTAGTACCACGATCAGCCGTAATGTGCCAAGGCTGTTTATGAGGATTAATTATAACAATATCAGGGTTCTGAAAGATTGAGGAATCTAGATAAGGATAGTGGATTAATTTAGGGGTATTAATAACATTATGTACCAGTCCATTTTCATCCATTTTCATATAAGTAACATTTATTGCAATAGCGTCAGGATTTTTAGGTTTGTTAATATGTTGTTTAGTTGTATTCTTTACAATTCTTAGCGACATCCAAGTGGCTATTACAGCTGCTAGAAGAAGAGTAATGGTAAAAAAAGCAAATTTTTTGTTCATTAGTTATATCTTATTTTACTGCTCAGCAATTCTAATTTTGATCAATTTCAAGTGCCTTTTTTACGTCATACCCGCGAAAGCGGGTATCCAGGCGGCATATAATTAACTGGATTCCCGCCTGCGCGGGAATGACAGCGCAATTAGAATTGGTGTTTACTACATTTATGTAGTCATTAAAATCGATTTTCGATATCATAACAGTTTTTCAACAATAATTTAATTAGTTATGAATGAGAAGCAGGATAATTTCGTAGAAATATCACATCTATGTTTTCAGCGTGATGAAAAGGTTATTTTCGATGATGTGAATATCGACATACCTCGTGGAAAAATTACCGCAATTATGGGACCTAGCGGTAGTGGTAAAACAACTTTATTACAATTAATTAGCGCACAACTCAAACCTTTATCAGGTCGGGTTTTAGTAGATAATGTAGATATTCACAATTTAGGTAGAAAAGCTTTGTATAAAATAAGACGCAACATTGGAATGTTATTTCAAAAAGGAGGCTTATTTACTAATATAAATGTATTTGAGAATGTTGCATTTGCTTTGCGTGAACACACTAAATTGCCAGAAGAAATGGTGAGGGATTTAGTATTAATACAGCTTGAAGCTGTAGGTTTACGTGGAGCGCGTGACTTAATGCCTAGCGAACTATCTGGTGGTATGGCACGTCGAGTCGCATTAGCTAGGGCGATGATATTAAATCCAAAGTTAATGATGTATGATGAACCTTTTACTGGTCAGGACCCAATTACTATGGGGGTATTAATTCAACTGATTAAACGCTTGAATGATATTTTAGGACTAACGTCTATCATTGTCTCTCATGATGTTAGTGAAACTGCAAGTATTGCAGATGAGGTGTACATCATTGCTCATAGCAAAATAGTAGGGCAAGGTACTTCGAAGCAAATTTTTGCGGATAAAAACCCATGGGTTGAACAGTTTATCCACGGTCTTCCTGATGGTATGATACCATTTCATTATCCAGCTATTGATTACGAAGAGGATTTAGGATTATGATGGCACGTATTCGACAGCTTGGTAGTTCAGGTTTGGTTTTTTGTCATAGGCTGGGTATATCTGGACTATTTTTGCTTCGAGTAATACTAAGAAGACCGAAACTATCTAGATTCTTTCCATTTTTAACAGAGCAATTATACGTAATCGGGGTTTTATCATTGCTTATTGTAGTAATCTCTAGTTTGTTCATCGGCATGGTATTAGCATTGCAAGGTTATAATATCCTAGATAAATTCGGTGCTACTCATGAATTAGGCAATTTAGTAGCATTAAGTGTAACTAGGGAATTAGGTCCAGTAATTACTGCACTGTTGTTTGCTGGAAGAGCTGGTTCTGCTTTAACCGCTGAAATTGGTTTGATGCAAACAACTGAACAAATTTCTAGCATGGAAATGATGGCAGTCGATCCGTTATGGCGTATAATTTCACCTCGACTTTGGGCTGGTTTTATTTCCTTGCCGATATTAACGGTGATTTTCATGCTTATAGCCGTTTTTGGTAGTTATTTAGTAGGTGTAGATTGGTTAGGCATTGATGCAGGACAATTTTGGTCAAACATGCAAGCTGCGGTAGATTTTCACATAGATATAATAAATGGAGTAATTAAAAGTGTAGTATTTGGTTTTGTAGTAACCTGGATTGCTGTCTATCAAGGCTACTTTACAACGCCAACGGCAAGAGGTATCGGCAGAGCTACTACTAAAACAGTAGTTTATGCTTCACTAGCAGTATTAGGATTAGATTTTGTCCTTACTGCAATTATGCTAGGAGGTTGGTAGTGGAAAATAAACGTATTATTGAGATCATAGTAGGAATATTCATATTACTAGGGGCATTGTCATTATTACTATTGGCACTTAAGGTTAGTGGATTAAGAGAATATTCCACACGTAACACTTTTACAGTGACAGCGATGTTCGATGACATTGGTGATTTAAAAGTTCGAGCGCCAGTTAAAGTTGCCGGAGTAAAAATAGGAGAGGTGGCAGCAATAAATTTAGACTCTAAAACTTATAGAGCACTTATAATTATGTTAATTGATAAAAAGAGTAAATTGCCCATTGATAGTTCTGCCAGCATTTTTTCGGCTAGTTTATTAGGATCTAACTACGTGGCGATTACCCCAGGTTTTTCCGATGAAATCATTAAAGATGGGGGTGAAATTACCGAAACTCATCCAGCAATAATTCTAGAAAACCTGATTGGCCAGGCTGTATTTACGCCTGAAAAAAAATAAAGGTACTGCTTATGAATAAAAAATTACCTAGTATTCTATTCCTGTTTTCATGCTTATTTTATACAACGATATTCGCCGCAGATCCCCCCCCATTGGCTTTGATGAAAAATGTTTCATCACAATTATTGACTACATTACGACAGCATAAAGAACAACTTCAGGACAGACGCGTAATCCACAATATAGTTAATCGTATCTTAGTTCCACACTTTGATTTGCCTGGTGCATCACGTTCTGTCGTTGGTCGAAATCATTGGTATCAGGCTCCAAAGAGCACTCAAGATCAATTTATCAAAGCATTTACTAAATATGTAATTGACATGTATTCATCAGCCCTTTCATCCTATAGTGATGAAGTAATTACTTTTAAACCGATACGTAGCTTCAGTGCTGCTCAAACTAGAGTGTTAATCTACAGCGTAGTGAAACGAAGTGGAGCTAAGCCCATTAACCTAAATTACCGTCTTGTTAAACTAGGAACCACCTGGAAAATATATGATTTTAGTGTTGATGGAGTAAGTATGGTGCAAAATTATCGTGCTCAATTTAGAGAGCCTTTAAACAAAGGCGGTTTAGTAGAATTAACTCGACGGTTACAAGCACGTAAATAGTAACAAATGAAAAATATTGAGGCACAAACGAATACTGTAGGGCAGTTGGAAATTGTTGGGGAGCTTAGTTTTAATACTGTTCCAAAGCTACGTGAAATCGGCTGTGGTTTCATAACTAAAAGAGAACGACCAATTTTTAATTTGCAACATACTGTTTCCGAAGATAATTCAGGGATTGCTTTATTAATGGCATGGACGCGTTTTGCCAATAAACTTGGTAAAGACGTTTGTTTTATTAATTTACCAAATCAACTTCGAGACGTAATTAAACTCAGTGGTTTGGAAGATATCCTTCCGATTAAATAAGCAATTATGAGCACCTCTAAAAATTCAATTTTTACGCTAAAAAGCAGTTTTGCGTCATTCCCGCGAACGCGGGAATCCAGTATTTACAATGCTTTCCTGGATCCTCGCTTTCGCGAGGATGACATCTTTTTAATTTCGAGAGGTGCCCATTATGGATAGACTAACTATTAAAGGTAATATTCCTCTTAACGGAGAAATCCGCATTTCTGGCGCTAAAAACGCTGCTCTGCCTATTTTAGTTGCAACTCTATTAACTGATAAGCCAGTAATCATTAATAATATTCCACATCTACACGATGTCACCACTATTATGAAATTATTAAATGGCATGGGTGTGAAATTCATAGTTGGCGATCGAATGTCTATAGAAGCTAATCCTAGCAAAATTACCAGTTTCATTGCTCCGTATGAACTAGTGAAAACAATGCGTGCTTCAATTCTAGTTCTAGGCCCTCTGTTGGCTCGTTATGGTAGAGCCGATGTATCTCTGCCAGGAGGCTGTGCCATAGGAGCTCGACCCGTAGATATTCATATTAAAGGGATGCGAGCAATGGGCGCTGATATTAACGTTGAAAACGGTTACATCAGAGCTAAAGTAAAGGGTAGGCTTAAAGGTACCAAAATGGTCTTAGATACAGTAACAGTGACCGGTACTGAGAACTTAATGATGGCAGCAACATTAGCGCGGGGAACAACAACGCTTAAAAATACTGCACAAGAGCCAGAAGTTGTGGACTTGGCTAATTTTTTAAATACATTAGGTGCTAAAATTTCTGGTGCAGGTACTGACACAATAATTATCAGAGGAGTAAACGAGTTGCAAGGTGGTACATATCGTGTGTTACCTGACCGAATTGAAACCGGCACTTACTTGATAGCAACAGCTTTAACCAGAGGAAGGATAAAATTAAAAAACGTGCGTCCTGATATTTTAGATGCGGTATTGGCAAAATTACGTGAGGCTGGCGCTGATATCACATGTGGAGAAAATTGGATTGAACTAGACATGAAGGGAAGGCGCCCTAAAGCAATTAGTTTACGTACCGCTCCGTATCCGTCTTTTCCGACTGATATGCAAGCACAAATGTTAGCGCTCAATGCAGTAGCCAGAGGAATAGGCTCCATAACCGAAACTATATTTGAAAATCGTTTTATGCATGTTCAGGAAATGCAACGCATGGGAGCAGATATTAAATTACAAGGAAATACTGTAATTTCAAAGGGTAGGCTAAAATTAACCGGAGCACCTGTTATAGCTACTGATTTACGTGCTTCCGCAAGTTTAGTGTTGGCAGGTTTAGTGGCTATGGGGGAAACAACGGTAGATCGTATCTATCATATTGATCGTGGTTATGAATGTATCGAAGAAAAATTGGCTCAACTTGGCGCACAGATCAAAAGAATATCTAGGTAAAGATCATGATAGAACTTAGAAAGTTAATCTCTTATATCGACGAACTGTTAGATATCGACAGATATCAGGATTACTGTCCTAACGGTTTACAAGTCGTAGGTCGTGAGCAAATTAATAAAATTATTAGTGGTGTTTCAGCTAGTCAAGAGCTGTTAAACCAAGCTGTTGCTAATGATGCCGATGCTATATTAGTCCATCACGGTTACTTCTGGAAAGATGAAGATCCTTGTATTGTTGGCATTAAAAAACAACGTTTACAAACTTTACTAAGCAATGATATTAGTTTAATAGCTTATCATTTACCGTTAGATTTCCATGAACTGTATGGTAATAATGTTCAGCTAGCTAAACTCTTAGGTATTAAACTCAAAGTAATATTAATGAAATACGCATATGGTGAACTCTCGGTTTCTATATCCGGAAAGGATTTTGCCATGCACATTGAAAAATGTTTAAATCGAAAGCCACTTTATATTCCAGGTAAAACAAAACAAATCAAGACTATAGCGTGGTGTAGCGGTGCTGCTCAGGATTATATTGAAGAAGTCGCACAACAGGGTATTGATGCATACTTAACTGGAGAAATTTCCGAGCGTGCCGTATATATTGCAAGAGAAACCGGTATTCACTTATTCGCAGCAGGTCATTATACTACAGAGCGTTGTGGTGTTAAAGCCCTTGGTAAACATCTTGCAGAAAAATTCAATTTAAAGCATCGCTTTGTAGATATCAACAATCCGATCTAACTCCACTCGTACCAGCCAGCAAACATTGGAAAATAAAGACCCAAGCGAATCGGTCTATTATCTAAATGGCGCATTGCTTTAGCATAAGTTTCAAGCTGATTGCGATGGGATTGATATTGTTGATCAAGAAAATCTTTAATATTAAGACTGTTGTCATTATAAGTTGATGTTTTATAGTCAATAATCCAGCGAATGCCATTGTCAACGAAAGTACGATCTATAATAAAATGCCGAATCTCAGTATTTTCTACTAAAGTAATTTGGTATTCATTCTTGGCATCTTGATGATTTTTATTTAATATCCACTGTCCGCGAGGATCTTGTAAAGTTGTTTTAATAGCATTTTCGATTACATCAATATTTTTAGTTAAATTATTAACAGTGCCAAGTTGTATTAATTGTTTTTGCCAGATATCACGTTGTTGCTTTAGATTTTTTTCTAACCAATTGTTTAAACAAGTTTTACTGAGGCTGCATAAACAATTGTGAATGACTGTGCCGGTGTTTTTTGAAGCATTATTAGATAAATTTAAAATATAGGATTGGTTTGATTTTATTTCTTCATGATTTAATGAGATTTTTATAAATTTAACGCTTGGTAATCTAGATATTTTACGAGCATATGTTTTAGACAGGTTTGAAGATGAATCTATTGGTACTAACAATTTTACTGTTTCAATAGAAAGTCCTTTGCTTAATTGTTCTAATAAAGATCTACTGTTAGGTTTTTGGTCTACACAGGCCAACAAATGAAGTGCTTTTTTAGCTCTGGTTACTGCAACGTATAATAAACGACCTTCTTCATAATAATTTTTCCTTTTATCCTCATAACGTAGATAGTCATAAACTGGATTAGGAGTATCGCCAACCGCACTGATTGGTGCTAAAATAAGGTCACTGACTTCGTTATCCTCCGATGATGGTCTTTCGTCCCACATTAGTATAGGATCGGGGTCAACATGCAATTTATGGTTTAAACCAGGAATAATCACTGTATCAAACTCTAAACCTTTAGCTTTATGAATAGTCATTATCTGCAAATTGTCATCAGCATTCGAATCAGGTTCAGAATATAAGGTTTTAATTTTTGTCTCTAATAGGTTTAAGTTATCAATTTTAGTTTCTGATAATAAATCAAAATAACTCTGCGCATTATTTAATTCGGTTTCATTTTGCAAATAATGATGACCATTTAATGCCATCCAGGTTTCCTCTACTAATTGACGGATATTTTTTCTTTCTACACTAGATAAACTTTGTGACATAACATTAACTAGATTTTGTAATCGATTCTTTCCATCTATACTTAATTTTGAAAGCTCGTGATATTTAGTGATCATATGCCACACTGGTAAATCGCAATTTTGTGTTGCTATTACATGTAAATCCGCTAATGTCAATCCACACCACGGAGCGCGTAATATAGATAGCCATGAAATCCGATCATGCGGATTTAATAGCGCTTTAGTTAGACTAAATAGGTCTTGAACAACGATACTTTCACCAATACAATCTAATTCAACAGCGTTGTAAGATAGACCTGCTTTTTGTAATGCTGGAATTATGTATTCAAGATTAGATCGGCTACGTACCAGGATAGCTATAGATTCGTATGAATTAACTGATTTATGTTTTTGAATAATATCAACTATTCGTTGTGCTTCACTTAAATAATCTTTTTTCGGGTAAAAATAGGATTCAACTTTTAGTTGATTATTATTGTTATGAATTGCTGTTGCTGGAATAAATGGTATTGCTCCTAGGCTAATATTTTCAGTGGTTGGAAAAATTTTAGGGAATATACAACTTACCCAGTCGATAAGATATTTATCGGCGCGAAAATTACTACTCAGAGTTAAAGGATGCAGTTTTATTGAATTAATGCCGTATTTTCTTGCCCGTAAAAATAAACCGACTTTTGCCTCACGAAATTTATAGATAGATTGCTGAGGGTCACCAACTAAAAACATTGTGCGGCCATCATCAGGTTGCCAGCCAGCCGTCAATTTTTCCAAAAGATTATATTGGGTAACAGATGTGTCTTGAAATTCATCAACTAATATATGTTGAATTTTATAATCTAACTTTAATGTAAGATCTGTAGGATTATCATCGTCTCCCAAAGCTTTTAATGATGCTAAAGCAATTTCAATATAGTCAACAACTTTACGTTCGCGAAAAACCAATCTCAAATAATATGCGGCTAATACTTTTAGAACATCAATTAAATCATTGATTGGCAATGACTTCTGGATTCCTGATTTAAGAGTAGGAGAAAATAATATTGCATGTAAGTTTTCTCTGATATCTTCATATCGCTGTAATTTTTTAATAAGGTTTAGAATCTGTTGTTTGGATGATTTATCCAGTGAGTAAAGATTTTGGCGTTTATCAATCGTCTTACGCCACTCATATCCTTGCGTTAGTAGTAATTTGGCAATTTTTTGCCACTTAATTAATTCGCTGCAGTTATTAAATTCCGAAATGTGTAATTCGGCTATGCTAATTAATTCTTTAAATAACTTTGAAGGTATACTCATTTTACAGTTTTCGAGATTTTCATTAATAATATTAGATATAGCTGTTTCGAAGTTTGGTTGCCGCATTATGTGGGGAAACCATTGGTCACGACGAGCTAACATATTGATTAATAGATCTTCTATCTTTTGATAATCAGTATCCAAATGTAGTAATAGATTATTTAACGCATCCTTGTATTGTGGCTCGTCTTTGATACTATTAAGTAGATCATGAACCGCTTTTCGATAACATTCTATTGCATCATGATCCTGAACAATATCGAATGATGTACCTAAACCCGACAAAATAGGCATTTGTTTAATTAACGAGTGACATAGACCGTCTATAGTATGAATATTTAATCGATTAAGATTATCAAGTAGATTCCAATTTGATTTGCCATCACGTTCTAGTACTTGTTTTGCTAATTGCCAAATTTTTAATTTATGTAGCTCGAGTGGGGCTGGTTTACTCGATGCATCACATAAAGCTTCATGAATCCGCATCCGCATTTCAGAAGCAGCTTTACGAGTAAAGGTAATTGCTAAGATTTCTTCGGGAATTTTGTGCACTTTAGCCAGTAAAGTTAAATAACGCTGAATTAAGAGGCTAGTTTTTCCAGAACCGGCGGGTGCTTGGACAATAAATGATCGGCTTGGCTCTAAAGCTTGTTCGCGTTGTTGCTGATCAGCTATTTCGATCATAATCTCTTACTCGACATAGGCTGTGTAGTTTGCAGTTTCTGCATGTTTCTTCTCCGTCCCTAGGATCATTTCGGGCAATACCCGCACAAAAATCATTACCAAGCTGATTTAAAATTTCGCGCCACTTGGCCACTTGTTGGTGCCAATTCCGAATAACTTTAACATCTGGTACTTGGTCTTTTTGTTGAATCGCACCCTTAAACCTTAATTCACCACTTTTAACTTGAGCAACAATCAAGCCGGTGACAGGTTTATCGATAGAAATGCAGTATAGTGGCAACTGGGGTTCATCAGGCCGATTACCAAACCATCCATTGATAGATGTTTTATTAGTTTTATAATCGAGTATAAGCAAGGTACCGTCGTCTAAGCGGTCTATTCGGTCGACTCGAAGCGCAATTTGCTTTTCTCCAAGGTTAGTAGTCAACCATTGTTCTTGCGTAAGTACGGTAAAAGGAGCTCGATCTTTTTCTAGAGTCAACCATTCTAATAACAATTTTTCTAACCGTTGTTTCTCAAGTTTTGCAAATTGAGATCCATCCTTACTTGTTTCCGTGAGGCATTCGTCAATACACTGCCGCAGAGTGTTCAATAGTTCCGTTTCTGTATATGAGCAAAGTTGTTGATGGTTACCAATTTTGAGCCATATTTCATCTAATATTTTATGTACTAATAATCCACGCTCACGAGCACTAAAACCAATTTGTGGCAATTCTAATTCAGTTGCACCAAGACGACATTCAGCAAAAGCTCGAAATGGGCAAGCTGCTTGTAATTTGAAAATTCTACTTCCACCACTGATATTTTCGTTATGACTAAGTGGAGGTGCATGTTCATCCTTAATATACTCTAATTGAACTGGAAATTCGTTATGCTGAAAAAAAGATTTAAATTCAGGTAAATTAAGTTCATTTACAGAAATTTCCGTTATATTTTTAATTAAAGGGCTGACCGAAAAATATTGGTCTTTCTCCTCTAAGGGATAGCTATAAATAATATCAACGGCACTGCGTGCAAAACGTTCGGTCAATGTGTGGCAGAATTGTAATTCTCGATCAGCATTAGCGTGCGGCATATTCAATTTGCATTGTAGTTGTATAGGAATAAATGGGTTAGGGTGTGGGATTTGTGGCCAATTTTGATCGGATAATCCCATAATCCATAGATGATCAAAATTGATGCCAGCTGCTTCTAAAGCTCCTAAAATCTTAATGTTAGTATTTTGGCCTTTAGGCTGAAAAATTGTATTCTCTGCAAGATCACGTAACTGATCAAAAGCATCTTCAAATACTAATTTATCGGTTACTAAATCCAAACTAGAAAATTCCTCTAATAATTTTTGCCAGTGTTCCATTAATTGATATTCACAGCTGTTTAAGTTTATGCCAGGCCAATTATGCTGCTGTAATTGCCTGATAAAACATTCAGCCCAGATGCTTGGGAGTTTCAATTCAATAGAGAATTTTGTTGCCTGTAATTTTTTTAGAGCATGATAAATTAAAGGATAGTCACTCAGTTTTTGGCCCAAGGTGATATCGAAGTTATTGTTATTAATTTTAGAGAAAATGTACTCCACTTGATTTCGTACAGTAGTTAGTTCGGGGATAATACAGCCGATATTAGCATTCGAATTCATTTCAAGGCATTTCTTTGCCCATAGAGCCATATCAATTAGCTCTTGCTGCTGATTTTGTAAAGGTATGCGTACTTGCTTGCTGTTGGTATCATTAGTATCAAAATATTTAACTTCACATTTCTTAACCAGGACTTTATTCAATAATCTTTCAAATTGTGGGTATATTTGGTCAAAACTGGCCAATATCAGTC
>CAYFQQ010000036.1:0-3946 GCA_964345265.1 uncultured Coxiellaceae bacterium | reverse complement strand
ATTACCAAACAAATATGATCTTTTTACATCCCCGTAGCCTGGATCCCGTCAATCCATGACGGGATGACAAAATTTAAATGCCAATGAAGTAGATTTAATTAACAAAATGAGAATTGCTGCATCATCAGGGAGAAGCTATTTATTTTAATCCTTCTGCCGCAACATGGACGTGGGAGCTAAATCGTGCTTGGCTTCAAGCTGGAGTATATCTTGGATATAAATTTATGCTAGTTGAACAACATTTTCCTGCTATAGAAACTGCGATTTTATCTGGTGATACTAGTAAATTTGTTCTGCAGCTAGTAAATGAGATGCGACCTGAAAGCAGTGCTAATACTTCACAGTATAATGGCGATTATTCTCCTACCGCTACAACTCAAGAAATATTAGTATTGATGGATATGGGCTGTGTAGCACGTAAAATGGAAGATGGAAGACTTGTATTCTATCCACCAGTAACACGTGAAGAACCCCCGATAATTTATGAAACACTTCCAGCACCGGGTTTGTTAAGGCGAAGCCATTCTTGCATAGACTTCGGGACTGCCTCTCCACCGCCACCATTTGATAATAGAAAGGATCACTTCATTGATGTTAGCAAATCTGATAAGAATCTTAGCATTTTTAGTATCAAAGCATACCCGTGACAAACTATACAAAAGTTTAATATGTACAAATTTTGCACATCCTACGTAAGATATTCAAGTTATCATTGCTGTCGGTTATAGAGTTGAAGCCAAGAAAATACATTATAGATTTCTTACAAATTTTTCTGGAATGATCAATGTCTAATAATTATTAATAACTTATATTTTCCTGTTAGTCGAATTCAGGTTAACCTATATTTATTTTTATAATACGATTTGTATCTTCATGTATTTCGAGCTTATCTTTAGTAAATTTTATTTGATGGTCTTTGGTATTTTCTCCATGTAAAACCCATTTCGTATCGGTTAAAGTTTGTAAATAAGTAGTATATTTATCTAAGTATTCGTCATTAAATTTACATTTTTCTGAACACGTTTGTGATTGTTGCTCTGCTTGGATTGTTGTCAGATTTTCTATTTCTCTTGGTGTGATCGGATTCGGTATATTAAGCGGTGAAGGTATTTGGGCAGCTGATGTTATATAATTAATGTTGCCCTTTAAATTAATACCTGCATCCGCTAACCCATTTATAGCCTTGCCAAAAAGTTCTATTGAACCTGTTTTAGTGATTTTGTAACCAGCACCATTTTGAGTGAATTCTATATCTCCATTACCATCACCAGTTATAGTTATATTATTGCCTGATTGAATAAATAAATTGCCATTTTTTAGATAATAGTTTGTGTGTTGGCCTTTTACAGTAATATATAGATTGTTTTTAGCCCGAAGGTTTAAACTGTTGCTGCTATTGAGTTCAATATTTTGTGAGGATTGCATATGTAAATTATTTTTTGCTTGCAATTGATGATTACAACCCGATTGATAATGAATATCTTGGTTTTTAATTTGAGTTTTATGATTTTGTTCTACATTTTGGATTCTGTCTTTGTTTATATATTCATTTGTAGTATCGTCACTTTGCATGTGTAATGTTTGTTTGGCTTTCCATTCTATAGCACCTTGATCAGCAATTAAATTTATTTGCGGTTTATTTTGATCAGCGTTTAGTTCTAGTAAATTATGTTTATTGTAAGTGCTAACTTGAATTTTTTGCTGTGCAATTGTGTCATCCATTAGCAGTTGATTGTTACTAGCGGTGCGTAATAAGTTTTGAGTTTTGTTTGTCGATGTTACTGGTGAAACTTGATCATTATTTGGTACAGTACCTATAATTATTGGCCGATCTGGATCGCCGTTCAGAGCACTAACCAGTACTTCAGCACCATTTCTAAGTGGCGTATGCCAGCCGACTTGAGGCTGTGCTGAAGTATTAGGTTCTCCACCGTAAGGCGCAAGCCTAGTTAATGGTGGTGATGCTGAAGCATTAGGAGTATCAGAAAGGTCAAATTTCTGCCTTAAACGATAGTTGCCATTTTCATTTAATAGCGCGTAATTTCCATTACTTTCTATGTGAGCTTGAAAAACAGTTGCCAATTTTGGATGTTTAGGTATTGGAATACGAATGGGTATTTTGCGTGGATGTAATAACAATTCATTGTGATAAAAAACATCTTTACCTTGTTGTTCAATATTTTGTTCAAAATAATGATCAAGACGTTCTACAATATAATCACCACTTACTTTATTGGTGAATTTTTTGCCATCCAATGTGATGGTATAGCCGGTTTTGATATTACTAAGATTACTCTTTGCAACGAGTTTCTGAGAGACAGCTTGAGTAGCTGCATCAGATGAATATTGTTGATATAAATCGTAAATGGTTTGTTGATTATTCGTAAGTCCGCTTAGAGGTATATAAGATATTGTGGATTTAATATAGGGGGAATAATCATTATTATCGCAAAAATGGATGACTTCAAAGTAACCATTGGTATCATGAGCAAAGTCCATCCAGTAATATATTCCAGCTTTTGCTAATAGTCTGTGGATGAATTCTAAATCAGTTTCTTCTGAGACCTGCATTCGGTAAGGCTTTGCTGAGTAGTCTTCGAATAAATGAAATTTGATTTGCCGTTGTTGATAACCTAATTTGATTAATATTTTGTGTATTATTTTGGGGACTGTTTGATTAAGAATCACTCTAACGTTTTGTGACAAGCTTGCCAACATTAAACGAGGTTGAAGGGTAAAACTCACTCGAGTGTTGCCTTCCATATCAAGGAGAGCGGTTTTACATTGAGTAATTATTCCAGAAATGAAATGATCATTAATATGAAGTGTAGCAGGAGTTAATACGTAATTATCCGCATCAAACATATTTTCATTGATTAAAATATCGATGTTAAATTTATAAGGATTAAATATTTTTTCTGTACCAGTAAGTTTTAGTATATTAAATTTTTGTTCAGAAAAACTAACAATTACGTTTTGAGCAGCCTTATCCATATTGGCAGTTTATGCAACAATTGAGTTTATGCAATACAGTTTTTTTACAGTGGTTTATTTGTACCATATTATCATCCCTCGCACCCAAGATAATCGCAAAAGTCAATGATTGCTGCGAAGAAATCACTATCGACTACATCAGGATGAATACCATTGACGTGAATTAAAACCGGCCTACAAGAATAACCTTTTGGATGTTTTAAATGTTTTATTTTTTGCTGTATTTCATTAATTATTGATGTGTTAATTTCGTGTTTAGAGAATTTAATCTCACAGATATAAAGCGTCCCAAACCTTGTTTGAATCATATAATCTATTTGACAACTAGGTTGATGAACTGTTTTATGTTGAAAAAAAGGATTCTCAGAAATGATTTCTTCATTTTTTATACCCAATGATTTATGTATGAGGTGACGATTATTTAATACCAAACTTTCAAATTGAAACCCCATTATCGTATTCCATTCAGGTAATAAAGAAAGTGATCTAAACTGGTAGGCGTTCCTATTGATCTTATTTAAATGTTTATCAATATACTTTATATAAAATCGTAAGTAGTTATCACTCAGCCTATATTTGCTTAATTTAGAGTCATGTCCATTTGTTAGATGCCATGTATAATCGCGTCTTATGAAACCAGCTAATTCTAGTTCTTCAAGATACTCTGATAACCTACCAGTTTGTTTAATATGTAATAAATTGCAAATCTCTTGAATTTCTTTAGTTCCTGAAGAAAGCGCCATAACTATCTTTTTATACATCTCACTTCTTCGTAAAAAAAGATCTGAAAAAATATTAGCAAATTCATCAACAAGTAAACCACCCTTAGTAAAGCATGGGTCAGCTCCAGAATGAATAGTAGTCTGATAAGATGAATGTGTGTCATATGCTCCATCACCACTCACTTGATCAATTTTATCTGTGATTTGGTTCAGCATTTCAGGCAATGTTT